>JAPYLE010000146.1 GCA_027293795.1 Rickettsia endosymbiont of Ixodes persulcatus | reverse complement strand
TATAGTAAACAGTACGTAATTTCCTGACGTATTGAACTCATGGTGCTTGTGATGCTAACGCATCATGGCGCACATGGCAAGCTAAAGCTTTTCCATCTGGAAGATGGAGGTTTTAACCACCAAAGGGACTATAAAATGATTACAGTAGCTATCATATATTATAGTGGATACGGTCATACTGCAAAAGTAGCTGAAGAAATAAATAAGAGCGTGAAAGAAACAGGAGCAAATGTTTCTATTATACAAATAAATAAAGATAAACCTGACAATATCGATTGGGATTTATTGGACAATGCAGATGCTATCATTTTTGGAGTCCCAACTTATATGGGAAGTTTAGCAGGACCATTTAAAACACTTATGGATTTTACTTCAACAAAATTGGCTTGAGCAGAAATGGAAAAACAAAATAGCTGCAGCTTTTACTAATTCTGTTTCTTATTCAGGCGATAAGTTATACAGCATTCAACAATTATTTCATTTTGCAATGCAGCATTGTATGATTTGGGTCGGACAAGCTGAAGCTGCTCCCAATTTTGCCGATCATGAGATGCCTGATCCCAATAAAATTAACCGTTTAGGTAGCTGGTCAGGGCTTATGACTCAATCTAACCACAAATCCTCCCCTGATATTACTCCTACCCAAGGTGATCTAAAAACCGCTAATTTTATTTGGTAAAAGAATAGTTGAAGTTACTCAGAAGTTTAAAGAGTAAGTCAGTATGGTGTTCTATGTCATTCCTGCGAAAGCAGGAATGACATAGAAGTCGTGCAACAAAGCACACTTAAAGAAATAGTATCTTAATTAACTTCTAACAAATAATGATTTTTGTGAACTTCTGGCGCCTACAACTTTTTGAGCATGCGTACCCTTTCTAGCATCTCGTTCTCCTTTAGTTTTTAGAACCTTTGGTTTAGTACTAACATCACTCCAGTTACCGCTATCGCTTTCACTGCCACTACTACTATCACTCATCTCCACAGCGACTCTTCGTGCTAAAATTAATGCAATTTCATTAGGTTTGTTAACATTCTGAGCAGACTTACTATGAGAATGTGCAACCGGTTTCCCTGTATTAGGGTCAAATTCAACTTTTCTTAGGTTTTTTGGTCCTACTATTTCTTTCATTAAATCAGAAGTATCTATAGAAGGACGTGGTTGATTTTCCGGTTTTTTAACCGTAGTAGCTTCTATAGGCTTAGATAATGTCTCAGTCTGAGCTGGAGCCATAGGCGGTGGTGGCGGTATATTATTTTCCACTAAAGAAGGAGGCAGTGGCGGTGGCGGTATATTATTTTCCAAAGGTTTAGCTAGGGACGAGGTTGTTAATATTGGTTCCTTTTTTGAGGTCATATAATTTGCAAGGTTACTTACTATCTTTCGTAACTCCTCATTGTCAGGTAACTTCGCAATTATATCATTAATATTTCTTTCTTTATTTTCAATTAATTCCTCAAATTTATGCTTCGTTTTATATAATTGTTCATCAATCTTTCTAATTGTTCTAGCATTACTTTCTTTGTTTTTTACCAAAACCTGTTCACTATTATTTATAAAAACATTTTTAACATTTTGCCAAATATTATTTAATTTTTCAAAAAATGTATAAGGTATTTCTTCCCTGATTTCAGCAACTTGTTTTTGTATTTCTTTAAGTTCTTTAATATTGGAATTTTCGGATATTAAATTTTGGATGTTTTGTTTTGTAGTATTTAAAGAATGATATTGCTTCTCTAGTTCTTCAGCATTAATAAATTGTAAGGGATTTGTCATATGTAGAGCTGAGAATCTTTCAGGTTTACTCTTATAACTAAAGAATACTTCTGTTAATCTTGCTCTTTGATCTTTAGATAAATCTTTCTTTGTTAAATCCTCAAAATTTTTTTTGATTTCTTCTTGTAATGTTTGCTTTAAAGGTGCAGATTTTTCTGCTACATTATATATCTTATTATCAATATCTTTTAATATCTTGTCATTATGCTTTATTGCTTCGTTTGTTAACTGCTCTTCACTTTTTATAAAAATATACTTTACATTAGAAACTGTTTTTACAAATCTTTTAAACCAAGGCAGTGATCTGTTATGTTCTTTTTCTAGCTCTTTAGTTTCATTTTGTATTTCGATTAAACCTTGCAACTTCTTATTCTGTTCGCATAATTCGTTTACTTGTCTTAGTATCGTATTGAAAGCATTATTTTCTTGAGTTAATAATTTATTTATATCTATTTCTTTAGCCATTATCTACACCTACTATAAATTAATTCTGGCATTGTAGTACATTTCTTGTACAAAAGCAACGAGGAAGTTAATTTATGTTAATGATAAATGAAAAGTAGATAGACGAAGTTTAATTTAGAAAAGAGCAAGATGTTTCAAATTAAACGAGTATCGTTAACGTAATTTTAGAGATGATAAGCCGATAAGAGCAAATATAACTGAAATAATCCAAAATCTTATTACGACTTTTGATTCTGCCCAACCGTGCTTTTCAAAATGATGATGCAACGGAGCCATTTTAAATATTCTTGTTCCTTTAGTAGCTTTAAAATAATATACCTGTAAAATTACGGATGCTGTTTCCACAACGAATAAGCCACCGACTATGCTTAAAACTACTTCATGCTTAGTAATAACACTAATAATGCCAAGTATACCGCCAAGACTTAAACTACCGGTATCGCCCATAAAAACTTCTGCGGGCTGTGCATTAAACCATAAAAATCCAAGGCAGCTACCAACTAAACCCGCACATAACACCGTTAATTCTCCGGTATTCGGTATATAAGTTAGCTGCAAGTAGTTCGAGTAAATTAGATTTCCTACTAAATAACTTATTAAAGCAAAAGAACCGGCAGTAAAGGCAATAGGAACGGTAGCGAGCCCGTCAAGCCCATCCGTTAGATTCACGGCATTAGAAGAGCCGACTATAACAAATATAGCAAAAACTATATAAAAATAACCAAGATCCAAGCTTAAATTTTTAAAAAACGGTATATTAAGCAAATGACTTGAATTTTTATCGGTATATTCTAGTAAAATACATATGATTAAACTCATAATTCCTTGCAGTAAAAGTTTACTTTTTCCTCTTACCCCATAATGGTTGTTTTTAGTTACCTTAGCACAATCATCCATAAATCCTATAATACCGAAACTAATAAAACCAAATAACGTAATCCAAATATATTTATTAGTTAAATCAGCGAGTAATAAAGTAGAAAGACAACTAGATAAAATAATCATAATACCCCCCATAGTCGGAGTACCTGCTTTTGTTTGATGTGATTCAGGTCCGTCTGAACGTATAGGCTGACCGTTTTTTTGAAGAGTCCGTAAAAATTTTATCAATATCGGACCTGTGATAAAGCTAAGGCTTAGAGTTATAATAATAGCAAGACCGCTACGAAAAGTAATATAGTGAAATAAATTAGCTATATGTGAATTATGAACATGAGGAAGTAAAAGATTGTATAACATTCGTAGATTTAAATTTAAAAGTATATTTTGATGTCATTCTCGCAAAGGTATTGTTGCGTGGCTTGAAAAACGCACTCGGTGTCATACCGTGGCTTGACCACGGTATCCATGAATACAACTTTAATAGTAATTATGTCTATCTTTTTCTGGACCCTGTGATCAAGTCACGGGGTGACAACCATTTCACCAAGCCCTGCAATATTAGAAATATCCTAGTATATTTATTTATAATAATCAACAATCTTATCAAGTTTTATACCTCTTGAACCTTTTATTAAGATAAGTTCGTTATTCTTAAATAAATCCGTGATATTTATAATTAATTCATCAACATTTTTAAAATATTTTTTAGCTATTTTGAAAGGTAGTAAATCATAAATATATTTAGTATTTTCTCCTACTAAAAAAACTTTAGAGCAATCTGCATCTAGTATATAAGGTACTAGCTCTTTATGTAATGCTTCTGAATTTTGTCCAAGCTCTAGCATATCACCTATTATGGCGGTTTTATTTTCAGCGGATACTTGTTTTAAATATTCTAATGCAGCTTTCATTGACTGCGGACTTGCGTTATAGTAATCACAAATTACACGACAATTTTGTATATTGATAATTTCCCCTCTTCCTTTAGTAGGAGAAATATTTGCTAAGTGATTTGCAACTATATCTAAATTTTTACCTAGTATATCAATAATTAAAAGTACACCTACATAATTTTCGGCAAAATGCTGCGGAATGAACGGTATAGTTATCTCTAGGGGCTTATTATTTATCTTATATTTTAAATGAACTTGCTTTCCTAGATTTGCATATAAGGTTAATTCTGCAGATGTATTATGCGATGCACCGAAATTATATATTTTATCAATAGATAGATTTTTTAATATTGATAATATTTTGTTATAGCAATTAGTATCGGCATTAATAACAGCAATATCATTTTTACTAAAATTTTCAAAAATCTCACATTTAGCTTCAGCTATATCCTCCAGCGAGTTAAAAAACTCTAAATGAGCTTCCGAAATATTGGTAATCATAGCAATATTCGTCTTTAATATTTGAACCAGCTCCCTTATTTCGCCTTTATGGTTCATGCCAAGCTCAAAAATAGCATATTCCGTATCATCAGGCATTGAAGCAAGATTAATGAGTACCCCCAAATGGTTATTGAAGTTACCTCGGCTAGCAAAAACTAGACCTCTTACTTCTAAAGGTAATTTGTACGTCAATCCAGTGCTCGCATCCTCACGTACTTTTTTGTATGCTGTGGTGCTGCGTTCCGTGTTTCCTTCAAATTCCTCTTCATTTTCATTAGCTTCGTTATATAAGAGGTCTAATGATTTATCGCTAGTCTCAGTTAGTAAGGTTTTTAAAGCTTCTTTAGTGGAGGTTTTGCCGACGCTACCGGTGATAGCTATGAATTTAGCTTTTGAAGAGCCGCGTTTATACAAAGCCATTTTTTGTAGAGCTTCAAAACAATTATCGACTAAGATAATTTTGTTTTTGTCTACTATATCTATGTGCTTGCTAACGATAACGGCATTTGCTCCTTTATCTATTGCATCTAGAACATAATCATGACCGTCACCATTACCTTTAAGTGCTATGAATAAATCACCTTTTTTAACGTCTTTGGAGTTAAATTGTACTTCATTGCAATTGATAGAATTAGATATTGTTATACCTAGTGCTTTACTTAGTGTTTCAGAGTTCCAAATCATATGTTAGTTTATATTATTATATTTCGGCATTATTGGTTTTACTCTGTCATTCCGTGGCTACGAAACCACGGAATCCAGAAAAACAGCTTAAAATACTAATAATTATTAGTATTTTAAGCTGGATCCCGTGATCAATTCACGGCATGACACTTTATATACTTCTTCACAATTTCAGCATCATCAAAAGGTATTATCTTATCGCCTATAATTTGGTAATTTTCATGACCTTTGCCGGCAATTAATAAGATATCGTCTTGTTTTAAATTATTTATACCATATTTAATAGCTTCTTCTCTATTTTCTATTTCTATATAATTTGCTTTATCTATACCGCTTATGATTTCAGCTCTAATAAGCTTTGGATCTTCAAGACGTGGATTATCATCTGTAATTATGACGTTATCGGCAAGTTTTACGGCTATTTGCCCCATAAGACTTCTCTTTGTTTTATCACGATTGCCGCCACAGCCAAAAATTACATTTAACTTACTGCCTAGTACTTGAATATTTTTCAGCTCTAGTAAAGCTTTTTCAAGAGCATCGGGAGTATGGGAATAATCAATGAAAATATTAGTGCTTTCTATTCGCTGCATTCTGCCTTTTACCGGTTTAACCTCTACTAAAGACCCTATAACTTCATCAAAAGCAACACCGGTATAATGCTCACTAAGAGCAGCAATTAATAAATTGCTAGCCTGAAAACTACCGATTATTGGCGTATTAAAACTATATTTTCTATTATTAAATGTAAAATCAATATTTTGTCCTTTTAAAGAGCTATTAATTCTAGTTATTTGTAAATCTCCCTTTATTCCAACGGTTATAAATTTAATATTATGCTTATTTAAATAAGCTTTAATAAACTCTATTTCTTCTATATCGGAATTTAATATGGAAATAGCGTTCGGTAATAAATGATTGGTAAATAATTTTAGTTTAGCAAGTAAATAATTTTCTTTTGTATGGTGATAATCTAGATGATCCTGACTAAAGCTAGTAAAACATGCGATATTTACTTTTGTTTCCCCAAGTCTTACTTGATCAAGACCATGACTAGAAGCTTCAAAAGCTAAATATTCTATACCTACTTCAGCTAAATTATGTGCAATTTTTTTAAAGCTTAAATAATCGAATGTGGTTAATTCCGGTACATCATTTATAAAGTTATTACAGCCAAAAATTTCTACGCCTATCGTGCCTATAGATGCAGCTTTCTTTCCAAGTAATGAATATAATTGAGCTATATAAGATACTACCGAGCTTTTGCCATTAGTACCTGTTACGGTTATCAGATTCTTTGGTTTCTTAGGGTAAAAGATTTCTATAGCTTCATATAAAGCTTTTTGTAAATCTTCTACATAAATTACTTTATTTATAGCAGTATTTTTTTCATTATCTGTAATTACTAATACTGCATCTTTATTTAAAGCATCATTTATAAAATCATTTCCATCAACACTTTGTCCTTTAACAGCAAAAAAGACCTCCCCTTCCTTAACGTTTCTGGAGTTAGTCGACAAGCCTTTTATGTTATGTTGTTGGAATAATTGTTTTAGATCGAAGAGCATATAGTTTCAATTTAATAGATGCCATTTTTATAATTTTCGATGTCATTCCCGCTTTCGCGGGAATCCAGACAAATAATCTTAATATTGATGCAAAAATTATATATTATTAATAAAATAAACGTATAAAAAACAAGTTTTTTATACGTTTTACTGAATTTCCGCCTACGCGGGCATGACATCCTGAATAGTAGAGGGGCAAGCCACGGGATGATAATATCTTCAAATCTCTGCTAAATTCCAAAGTAATTGATTCGCCTCAATTATTATATTTTTATCTACTAATTTCTTGATAAATACTAGCCTATTATCAGGTTTTATTTTAGCTTGAGAATGATAAGCGCTAACGAATTTTAAAATTTTATCAGCCATATAGGCATTTTTATAAAATTTAATCACAAACCCGTTATCTCCTGAATCTAGATTTTCAATATTTAACTTAAAGCATAATAGCTTTATTTTTACAATATCAAGTAAATTATTAAATTCAGTCGGTAGTGAGCCAAATCTATCAATCATCTCATCTTTAAATTTCTCTACTTCTATCTCGTTACTTAAATTACCTATTCTTCTATATAGCCCAATTTTGAGAGCTGAATCGGATACATAGTTATCCGGAATAAAGACGGATAATCCCAAATTAATAGTCGGGATAAACGGTTGTTCTGAGACAACCGGTTCATCTTTAAAAAGAGCTATTTGTTCTTCCAGCATTTCTTGATAGAGTTCCGTACCTATTTCTCTAATTTGTCCTGATTGTTCTTCACCGATCAAATTACCGAAACCTCGTAAATCCATATCATGGCTTGCAATAGTAAAACCTGAACCTAAAGCACAACTATTTTGTATTATCTCTAAGCGTCTTAAGGAGTGCGAAGTCATTTTTTTATGACTTTCTACTGTTAGATAAGCATAGCCTCGCATTTTACCTCGACCTATTCGACCACGCAACTGATATAGCTGACTAAGGCCAAGCATATCTGATTTATGTATAATCATGGTATTTGCACCTTGTATATCAATTCCTGATTCTATAATAGTAGTTGAGACTAGTATATCAAATTTGCCGGCATAAAACTCACTCATAACCTCATCAACTTTATTAGGCGGCATTTTTCCGTGAGCTACTTTATAGCTTAATTCCGGCACAATTTGTTTAAGCTGTTTCTCAATATTAAGGATATCGTTAATTCTTGGAACCACATAAAAGCTTCTTCCACCTCTAAAATGTTCACGTAATAATGCATCTCTGATAATAACGGGATCAAAATGCATAACGGATGTACGAACTTCTAGCCTGTTTAAAGGCGGCGTTGCAATAATGCTTAGTTCTTTTAGACCGGTCATTGACATTTGCAGTGTTCGAGGAATCGGTGTTGCCGACATTGCAAGTACGTGAGAGGAAGATTTTAATTGTTTTAAAAATTCTTTTTGACCGACGCCAAAATGCTGTTCTTCATCAATTATTAACAATTTCAAATTAAAGAATTTTGTATTTTTATGTAATAAAGAATGAGTACCTATTATTATATTTATTTTACCGCTTTCAAGTTCCGATCTTATAATCTTTGCTTCTTTAGAACTAATAACGCTGGATAATTGCTTGATATTTAAACCAAAACCCTTGAACCTTTCTATAAATCTTGAAAAATGTTGACTACATAAAATAGTTGTCGGTACAACTACGGCTACTTGAGGTAAATGTTCATTTAGAGATTTTGCTACCATAAAGACGGCACGCATTGCTACCTCTGTTTTACCAAAACCTACGTCACCGCATATTAACCTATCCATTAACATACCGCTTCTTAGATCTTCTCTAATATCGTTTATAGCGGTTAATTGGTCTTCTGTTTCGCTGAAAGGAAAATTAGCACAAAATTTATCATATTCTTCAAGATCAAATTCAACGGAAGCATTAGCATTAAGTTTTCTTTTAGCTGCTATTTGTATTAAATGCAGTGTTATCTCTTTTATACGGTTTTTAAGTTTTGCCTTACTTCTTTGCCATGAGACGCTGCCAAGCTTATCAAGCTCTGCATTATCATTGCCGTATTTCTTTATTACCTCTATATTTTCAACGGGTATATATAATTTATCATTGCCGGCATATAAAATCTTTAAGAAATCATGCAGTTTGCCTTTGATTTCTAAAGCTTCCAGCTTTAAAAACTGCCCTATCCCATGATCTTTGTGAACAACAAACTCCCCTTCAGCTAAATTATCAAGCTCTAGCAAAATATTTTTAAGTTTTTTGTTAGTGTTTGTAGAGCTAGGTTTTTCTTCTAATAGTTCGCTTACGGTAATAAATAAATATTCTTTAGTATAAAAACTTTGATTTAAAGGTAGTAGGGCAATATTTATTATGCCTATTTTAGCCTCATCTAATTTATTTATTTCATTATATGTACATTCATAATTTTGGATAATGCTTTTCACTCTCTCAAGACCACTTAAAGAAGCTGCACCTATCACGATTTTTGTAGAAGAATGAGCTTTAATAATCTCAAATAATTTATCGACAACCGTTTTCTTTTCTATAAAACTTGTAGAGCTAATATTTTCAATTAGAGTTGCTTGCTCGGAATTTTCATAACTAATTAATATATTATTTTTTTGTTCAAGTAATTCCGTTATTTCGGAGACGGTAAAATATAACCTAGTTGGTGAAAGAGTAGGATAGAAACTATTAAATTTAAATTTATTCGCCTCTGATCTTGCCGAATAAAAATCGTTATAACTATGCTCAAACTCTAAAATAGCTTGTTTTGATAAATTATCGAATATGATAATAGGATCATTTAGGTAATCTACTAAGTTAGAGCAGGAATTATAAAATAACGGGAGTAATTGTTCATATCCCGAAAATTTTCTTCCCGATATTACCGCCTCATATAAAGGATTATCAGTATGGTTAACTCCAAAATTTCGTAAGTAATTATTCTTAAAATTACCTATAGTTTCGCTGTTTAAAACTATCTCATTTGCAGGACTAATAACTAACTCTGTGCAGGATTTAGTCGAAATTTGCGTATTAATATCAAATTCTTTAATCGATTCAATATAATCCCAGCTAAAATTAATTCTATAAGCTTTAGGACCGGGCAATATTATATCAAGGATTTCGCCTCTAACTGCAAATTCCCCGACATCAATATTACTCGTATTTCTCATAAAACTATTTTCTACTAGAAACATAGCAAGTTCATCCGTAGTAAATTTCATTTTAGGGGATAATTTCAAAAAGTACTTAGAAAAAAAATCTTTCGGGGGTAATTTGTTTAATAAGTTCGCCGCATGAGTGATAAGTAGTTTGCTGTTACTATTATTTGTTGTTAGCTTAGTTAATGTTTCTGCACGTTTAGATAAAATACTAGGGCTTGGAGATGCATGATCGTATGGTATGGTATTATAACTCGGAAAATAATAAATATTTTCATTAGAAGAAAAAAATAAAGATTGCTTGTATAATTGCAACGCATCTTCTTCATTGCTTACACTCAAGATAAAATCTTGCTTAAGATTCTTAGTAAAATTATCAATTGCAAAAAAAGATTTGGCAATCGCCGGAAATTTTTGTTGTAACATTATGGTAGGAATTTATATTTTAGCTATTTTGCGTAATTTATCAATTATTTCAATATCTAGATAAGAAGAAGCAGAAGATTTATTATTAATCCAATTATAAAGATCATTATCATTCTGATCAAGTATTAAAGCATAGCTTTCAAGTTTTTTTTCATCCATCAAAGATAGGTACTTTTCGGCAAAGCTACCAAGTATATAATCCATTTCTTTACAGCCACGATTTTTACTACGATAAAGAAGTCTTTTTTTAAAAGAGTTTTTATTTAATTTATTCATGATATAAAGCCTTGCAAAAAATTTTTATAATAATATTATTAAAATCAGATACCAAGATCATTTTAAAAATGGCATGGTCAACAAAGTTAATTTAAAACTAATTAAATTCTTTTTTGCTGCAAATTATAAGATTTTTTTGAAATATGAGTAACTATTCTTTCAAGAATCTTATTAATTTAAAAAATCTCTTTAATTAGTTTTAAATTAACTTTGTTGACCATGCCATAAGTACTCTAATAAATCCATATTCTACATGGGTAATTCTATTAATTTTTATTATCAATAACAGCAAAAAAATATGTCGGTTCAAAATATCTGTTCTACAAAAGCTTATGCTATACTGGTTTCAAATGATAATGCTTTTCTTGTAGATGTTAGGACTAGAGAAGAATGGAAACAAGTAGGAATACCTCATTTAGATAATAAAAATAAGGTGATCTTTCTAAGTTGGCAATTGAATAAAGATTTTGAAGATAATTTTTTATCTATCGTTAACGATAAAATTCATGCAATGATATTTTTTTTGTGTCGTTCCGGATATAGGTCATTTACGGCAGCAAATTTTATAGCTAATATAGGTTATAAAAATTGTTATAATATTAGTGACGGTTTTGAAGGAAACAATCAAAATAAAGGCTGGAAACAAAATAACTTACCGTGGCAGTTTTAAGTGAGTACTAATCAAATAATTTTAACGGATCAAGGGGATAATTATGTAAATGTCTGGAGTCATGTGGCTCAAGATCTTTACAATCATTACGGTGAAACCCTATATAATAGCTGGTTTAGTAAAGTCAATTTTATAGAATCTTCATTAAATACCGTTATTCTCTGTGCCCCTACTAACTTTATTAGAGATTGGATAAAATCCAAGTACTCTATGGTCATATTGCAACTATTTCAGCATTATAACAATACCATTAAGTCGGTTGAAATAATTACTAAAGAGTTACCTGGAACAACCCAAACAGTTATAGAATTACCTACTAAGACTTTTGCCGATATCGGCAGCAGTGAGCTTAATGCGAAAAATATCTTTTCAACTCTTGACGTACGTTTTACTTTCGATAATTTTGTGGTTGGAGCACCAAATGAGCTAGCTTATGCTGCTGCAAGAGCGGTCGCAGAATCAACGGGTGCTGTTTCTGAATCTAATCCGCTTTTTCTATATGGCGGTGTAGGGCTTGGCAAAACACATTTAATGCATGCAATCGGTTGGTATATAAAGCAAAATAACCCAAACCGCAAAGTGATATATATGTCGGCAGAGAAATTTATGTATCAGTTTGTTAAAGCTCTGCGTAACAAAGAAGTAATCTCGTTTAAAGAGAAATTTCGTTCAGTTGATGTGTTAATGATTGATGATATTCAATTTATTTGCGGCAAAGATAGTACTCAAGAAGAGTTTTTCCATACTTTTAATACGCTGATTGATAATAACCGTCAAATGGTTATTTCCTGTGATAGGTCGCCTTCAGATTTAGATAATATTGAAGATCGGATAAAATCCCGCCTTGGATGGGGCTTAGTTGCCGACGTTCATAGTACCACTTATGAACTGCGTTTAGGTATTCTAGAATCTAAGATTGAGCAAATGAATGTTAAAATACCAAAAAACGTAATTGATTTTTTAGCATCTAAAATCGTTTCAAATGTTAGAGAACTTGAGGGGGCTTTAAATAAGGTGATTGCTCATTCTAATTTTACTTTAAAAGAAATTACACTCGAAAATACACAAAATATTTTAAGAGATTTATTACGTTCTAATGAAAGAATAATTACCGTTGAAGATATTCAGAAAAAAGTAGCTAGTCGTTATAATATTAAATTATCCGATATGTCTTCGTCGCGGAGATTACGAGAAGTTGCAAGACCGCGTCAAATAGCTATGTATCTTAGTAAAGCATTAACGCCGAAAAGCCTTGCTGATATCGGTAAAAAATTTGGTAAAAAAGACCATACGACGGTTATGCATGCTATTAAAAAAGTAGAAGAATTACTGGAAAATGATATAGAACTTCGTGAAGAGATTAATTTACTGATGAAAATATTACAGAATTAATAAAATCTAGTTGTCATTCAGCGACGTACCTATGTCATTCCCGCGGAATCGGGAATCCAGTAAAACATATAAAAAATTTTACTGGATTCCCGATTCCGCGGGAATGACATAGGTATATACCAAATGCCTTCAAAAAACTATTTAGCAAAAGAACTCTTTTCAAGATTATCCGGAAAATACCGGATTAAAAGAATTATAGATAATCATGGTTACGGTGAGGGGGTGTAGCGTATTTTCTACCTGAAAGTTTAAATAGGAGTTGAAAATTCATTATAACGACTACGATCATCAAATCCCCGCTAATAAAGAATATAGATATGTTTTTAAGAATAGTAATATTACAAAATATTTTATTGCTCCTGAAAATAGCTTATTTTATCGTTTAGATTTTATAGATAATGCAAAAGCTATAGGTAGCCATTTATGCGACAAAGATCAATATGATGCTACCTATATATTTTTAACTCCTGATTCTTTTACTCTTAGCTACCAAGTTCTAGGACCTCAAAAAGACTATAATATTAATACTGTTTTTAATCGTATATAATTATTAGTATCTTCTCCCATTAGTATCGTCTATATCATTTGTTTTTACGTCCATATCAGTGGTTTCCAAAGTTTGATTACTATCATCATCATTTTCATTATATATATCTCTTTTTTTAGAAAGGGAAGGTTTTAATTTCTTTCTAGACGAGGTAGGAGAAGTAGTTTGGTTAAATTTTGCAGTAATATCTTGTGATCATCCTTGGTATATTCAGGGACATCAATGTCATACCATTCTTTTATTTTAGCACATAAAATTTGTAGGATTTCGGGTAGGATTTTTTTTTATCTCTGTCTTGAGAGCTGCTTGTTTTTAAGCTAAAAATCCTTCAATATTTTTTAAGCTTTAAGAACACATTCGAAGTAGGTTATTTCAACTAAATCCTTTAACTCTTGAGAAAAATCATTTACAAGAAACTGAGCTTTTATAAGCTTTAAATTGTGTTTATTATTTACTTTAAACATTAAAGCAGTTACATTTTGATCTAATGAATTTAGTAAATTTATAGGATAATCTTCTAATTTGTTAGCTTGTTCTAAAAAATGTTTGATGTCATTAATTTTTATATTATCTATATTTTTGTTTTTATAAGTTTGCATTAAAGCTAAGGTATCAAACACCTGTGCTATATTCTCTAATTTATAATTATTTAAGTTTTCACTAAGCCATTTCATTAATATATTCCTTGATAAGTAATAAATTACCGTTTTGTACATTTGTAGTATCATAATCTAGAGAATAAGAATTTGGTAACACATATTTATAGTTTTTAATTATGCCTCTTATTTGAGCAACGGCATGCTCTGCAGACATAGGAAAAAGCTCCTTATCTGATAAAAATATTTTATCTTTGCTAATAAGTTCTAAAAACATAGGAGCCGTAAATAAGGTCGCATTATTTCTATGTATTTCAACTATAAATAATAAATGTGTTAACTTTTCTGCAAAGTGATTCAGTTTTCGCGGTAACTCTTCTATATTTTGTGTAGATTCTTTAGCATGTACAACTTCAAATATACGTTTTATAATAGCATGCTTATATTTCGGTACTTGGTTATTAAATTCAGATAAGATTTTGTCATATGTTCCAAAACTATGTATATCTGTTTGTACATTACCGGTTTTATAATGTACTATATGATTAGTCGTAAATGTCTCTTCTTTAGTATTTGAGATCTTACAAATAGTAGCTAAATCATTGGTTGTTTCTTCTAAAATCCGGTGCTTTAGTTGATTTATATTATTCCCGCTAATTATTTTAGTAAATGCTAAAAATTCTTGAGAATTATTTATGGTAAAATTTAATGGGTTCTTACTTATGCTTTTTAAGTTGATCAGGAGTTTCGCACTTAGCAAAAAATATGTTAATCTAACAAAAAAGAGTTTTAGTTAAGATGGCAAGATCAAAATATAGCAAAGACTTATATAAATCATTTTTACAAGCAAGTAGCGTAAGATATAGTGGTAAAGCAT
>JAPYLE010000145.1 GCA_027293795.1 Rickettsia endosymbiont of Ixodes persulcatus | reverse complement strand
TTTCCTATGGTCTAGCTATACTACCTTGCTAATGCTTTGATAAGGTTGCACCGATACATAGATATGTACATGATTTGAAGCTACCTTCCCTCTTAATATGTCTACTCCATTATCCTTACATATCTCCCGGGTTAAGTCTTTAACTCTTCTACCAATATCGCCAACAATATATTATATCGGTATTTGGTAACCCATACTATATATAAGTACAGTCGTAAACTGCGTGGCTTGTCTTCTTGTAATACTGCATCTCCACATCCTATATATTAAAACGACACACTGCAAGTGCGGGGTTTTCTCCCAAATTTGGGACAACCATATAGATATTATACATAACGCTGCAAAATAAAGCTACTAGATTTTATGGTCAAAAAATTAAAACACGATTCTTTAGTAAAAATAATAATGACCGATCCGGTAGCAGCCAAAGAATTTCTAGAATATTATTTGCATAATGATTTTAAGGACTTAGTAGATTTGTCAAAAATAGTAATAGAGCAAGAAAGCTATATAGAGGAATCTTTAAATAAGAAATATAGTGATATAGTATATAAAATTAGTACTAAGAGTAAAGAAGAAGCATTTGTTTATATACTAATTGAAGCTCAATCAACCATTGATTATTGGATGGCTTTGCGGTTATGGAAATATACGTTATTATTATGTGAAAGACATAAGAAAGGAAGAAATA
Source organism: Rickettsia endosymbiont of Ixodes persulcatus (assembly GCA_027293795.1). Lineage (GTDB taxonomy): Bacteria > Pseudomonadota > Alphaproteobacteria > Rickettsiales > Rickettsiaceae > Rickettsia. Next base: position 739 of record JAPYLE010000145.1, on the reverse strand, counting down.
AATTGCCGCTAGTTTATAATTTAGTTATTTATAACGGTAAAGAAGTTTATAATGCTCCTAAAAATCTATGGAGTTTATTTACTGATAGCACGATGGCAAAAAAATTAATGACAGCAGACTATAAACTAGTTGATTTGCAAGCTGTGTCAGATGATGAAATTGTAAAGAAAAAGCATTTAGGTATGCTAGAATATATGATGAAGCATATCCATATGCGGGATATGATAAAACTATGGGAGAAATTTTTAACAGAGTTTAAACATATTATAATATTGGATAAAGAGAAAGGTTATATTTACCTTAGGTCATTTTTATGGTATACTGACGCAAAATGATCAGAACAGAAACAATCGGAATTAGTACAAGTATTTACTAAGCATTTATCATCTAAATATAAGGATAGCATTATGAAAACTATAGCACAAAAATATGCAGAAAATATATGAGAGAAGGTCTGATACAAGGAGTGCAAGAAGATATTAAGATAGGAGAGGCTAAAAGTGGGCATAATAAAGCAATAATAATAGCAAAAAATGCTCTCTCAAGGATTCAAAGTTCCTATTATCGCTGATCTTATCGGTCTTAAAGAAACCTTTATTCGTTTAATCTCTTAGGGTTTAATTCCCCGAAGCTTTGCTTCGTGATATGATGTATGGATGGAAGAGAGTAGGTACATACATAAGAGCCATAATGTTACAGTACTTATTTATCATTTAGTAACGCCTGCAAGATATCGTAG
>JAPYLE010000144.1 GCA_027293795.1 Rickettsia endosymbiont of Ixodes persulcatus | reverse complement strand
AAATTCACGTAAATTCTTATTATAATTTTGTAATGCATCACTTATGTCCACATAACTAGTGTAGATTTTAGAATTTACATTAGGTCCAACAGCTATCACATCATTTATAGAACAATTAAAATATGTAGCAATTTTTATAAGCGTTTTTAAGTTAGGAGTAACGCCATTATTTACTATCTGTAACAGAGAACAGTATTTTATATTAATTTGTTCAGCTAATACCTTTTTATTTATCTTTAGTGATAATAATTTTTGCTCTATAAAATTCTTAGTATTATATTTTGTGCTCATAATAAACTTTGTAATAATTTACAGTACTGTACGTTACGGTACAACATAATATGTTATAATTATACAACATTATCTTTACAAGATATAGCTCTACCAATAATAATATCAATAGGAGTATTAAAATATTGTGATATTGCTATCACTACAGGAGTGGTAAGAGTCCTTACTAACTTACTATCATTTATAAATCTTGCAATAATAGAATTATTAAACCCAAGATTACGGGCAAGCAAATAAGGATTCAGTTTATGTTCCTGCATTTTCCTTATCAGAAATTCACGTAAATTCTTATTATAATTTTGTAATGCATCACTTATGTCCACATAACTAGTGTAGATTTTAGAATTTACATTAGGTCCAACAGCTATCACATCATTTATAGAACAATTAAAATATGTAGCAATTTTTATAACATTAATTAATTCTAAATTTTTTATTTCACAATTAAGTATATAACATATGGTCCTATAGGACATATTACAAGCAAGAGCTAGTTCTTTACGAGTAATTGACGATGTTATTAATTTGTGTTCTAAAAAATTTTTAATATTTATTGTAACATTCATAAAAAATGATATGAAGTATTATTATTTTGTTGACATATAACAGATAATTAAATAATCTATTAGTGTAGGCGAGTACTCAACCAGCAAAAGTTATAGTACTCGCCTAATAAGCAAGAAAACCCAAATCAAGGTTTATATTATGAAACTATCATATATTAATGGCTTTGGCAACAAAGGTAATACTTTTGTAGCCCGAGGCATATTAACAGAAAGTTTGCCACATCAGGCAAATTCTAAAATCACACACCAATATTTAACTCCTGACTACTTCAGGAGTTTTGCACTTAGCAAAATTGCGTATCAGCTAGAAGCCATCTAATGTTGTTCTGAATTGATGTTTTTATAACTTCCCAATTTTGTTGATATAAAGTAATTTTATAATAGATGTCAACATAATAATACTTTATATCAATACATTATGTACTCCAATATACATTCTACCTTAATATATCCACTAAAAAATCTAATCGGTGCGATACGGTACAGTATAACTATTTAATATAATTATTAATATAAGTTGTTATAGATCTATCTATAATTTCAGTTTTTACGTTATTTGGCAAAGATAAATAAAAATCTTTTAACTCTTTTGGTATCCTACAGGAGGTTTCTTTATATACGCCACTATTCCGCTGTGTAGTAAGCTGCATACCATTTTTATAAGCTTCAAGTGCATTTCGTACTATGTCTGAAATATTGACATATTGATAATTTCCGCCAGCTTTATTAGAACTTATTATATTTTTTAATATATTCAAGGTAGAATGTATATTGGAGTACATAATGTATTGATATAAAGTATTATTATGTTGACATCTATTATAAAATTACTTAACTTTATAATAATATATGATATAGGCGAGTACTCAACCAGCAAAAGTTATAGTACTCGCCTAATAAGCAAGAAAACCCAAATCAAGGTTTTACGATATGACTCTATCACACATCGAACGAAAAAACAATAATAATCAAACATCCCTACAGCACATAGGAAATCTAGCCTATCATCAAGGTAAAAGTGCCACTATTAGTGGATATATTAAGGTAGAATGTATATTGGAGTACATAATGTATTGATATAAAGTATTATTATGTTGACATCTATTATAAAATTACTTAACTTTATAATAATATATGATATAGGCGAGTACTCAACCAG
>JAPYLE010000143.1 GCA_027293795.1 Rickettsia endosymbiont of Ixodes persulcatus | reverse complement strand
ATTATATGATTAATAGGCATATTGGTACACATGAGCCAGACATGATTTTGCACATACGGGTCGCATAAGCTTTAGCTTCATATGCGACTTCTAGTCGCTATAAAACAAACTTTCATCTGAAAGATGAAAGTGGTTGATTTTGAACAGTTTAATGATATTAATCTAGCAATTAGTCGTGAGAAACGCTTAAAAGAATATAAAAGAAAATGGAAATTAGATTTAGTCGAAGCTAACAACCCTAATTGGCATGATTTATATGAGGATATTATAAAAAAATAATTTTGCTTAGATCCCGCGATCAAGTCGCGGGATGACAATAAAATATGACAGAACTCTTTTTTGAATATATTTTTCCGTTAATTATAATCGCTTTAAAGGTGGTGGCGCTCACTATCCCTTTAATATTGTGTGTTGCGTATTTAACATATGCAGAACGTCGAGTAATTGGTCTTATGCAGCTTAGAAGAGGTCCAAACGTTGTTGGACCATTTGGGCTTTTGCAGCCTATTGCCGATGCGGTTAAGCTCTTATTCAAAGAGCCGATCATTCCAACCAATTCCGATAAAATATTATTTATTTTAGCACCGATGATAACTTTTATATTAAGTTTAATCGGTTGGGCGGTTATACCTTTTGCAAAGGGCGTAGTTCTTGCAGACATTAATGTTGGTGTTTTATATATTCTTGCTATTTCTTCCTTAAGCGTTTATGGCATTATTATTGCTGGCTGGGCTAGTAACGCAAAATATGCATTCCTTGGTGCTATACGCTCATCTGCTCAAATGATTTCTTATGAAGTATCGATGGGACTCATTATTATTACCGTGTTGCTTACTACCGGTACTCTCAATTTAAGTGGGATCATTGAAGCACAAAGAACAATTCCATGGTGGATCGATTTAATGCTATTGCCGATGGGTGTTGTGTTTTTTATCTCGGTGCTTGCCGAAACAAATAGATTGCCTTTTGATTTACCTGAAGCAGAGTCAGAGTTAGTTGCCGGCTATAATGTTGAATATTCCTCTATGGGATTTGCTTTATTTTTCCTAGGCGAATATGCTAATATGATACTTGTTAGTGCAATGACTACTACTTTCTTTCTAGGTGGTTATTTACCGCCTTTTAATATCTCGTGGTTGGATTGTATTCCCGGTTTCTTTTGGTTTGCTTTTAAAGTCGGATTTTTACTGTTCTGCTTTTTATGGATCAGAGCAACGCTACCAAGATATCGCTATGATCAGCTAATGCGTTTAGGGTGGAAAGTATTCTTGCCGCTCACACTATTTTGGGTGGTATTAGTGTCAAGCGTGCTTATGTATACCGATAATTTGCCGAGTGTATAACATTAACTATAGTAAATTGTGAATGAGTAAAGATATCTCCTTTATTGAGAAATTGAAGTCTTTACCGTTTATAAAGGAAATATGGCTTTTTGATTCTTGCAGTCGAGGTGACAATAAAAAGCGTTCTGATATTGATCTTGCAATTATTTGTCCCAATATTACAGATCAAGAATGGTTAAAAGTTGTAGATATTGTAGAAAATGCAGATACTCTTTTAAAGATAGATTATGTTAGGTTCGAGTCTACAAAAATAAGTACTGAGCTTTATGAAAATATATTGAAGAATAAAAAAGTTATATATCAAAAATAAACATCAAGCTTGAAAATTTTCGTAGAGCTTTTATGAAGCTTGAAGCTATTTATTTAAAACCGATAACAGAAGATCGAGCATATATTGATGCAACAATTCAAAGATTTGAATTTACTTTTGAACTTGCATGGAAATTTTTGAAAGAATATTTTGTGGAGAAAGGTATAGTCCTTAATTATCCTAAAGAAGTTCTCAAAGAGGCTTTTACTGCTGGTATAATAATATGGATTTATATGCTCGCTGACCGTAATATGACATCGCATACTTATGATGAGAAACTTGCAGATGAAATTTATAAATGAATAAGAGATTATGTTCCTGCTATTAAGGAATTACTTAATACTATCGATTCAAACTTAAAATTTTAATAGATAAAAAATGATAAACTACTTAAAATCGTTTTTTCTATATGAGATAGTAAGAGGGATGGCTTTGACTTTGAGATATTTTTTCAAAGCTAAAGTTACAATCAATTATCCTTATGAAAAAAGCCCTGTTAGCCCAAGGTTTAAGGGTGAGCATGCACTGCGTCGTTATGAAAACGGCGAAGAACGTTGCATTGCTTGCAAACTCTGTGAGGCAATTTGTCCTGCACAAGCGATAGTGATTGAAGCAGACGAACGAGATGATGGCAGTAGGCGTACTACTCGTTATGATATCGATATGACAAAATGCATTTATTGCGGGTTGTGCCAAGAAGCTTGTCCCGTAGATGCAATAGTTGAGGGGCCTAATTTCGAGTTTGCAAGCCTTACCCATACCGCACTTATTTACGATAAGGAAAGATTACTGCAAAATGGCGACAAATGGGAACAGGCACTCGCTAGTAAATTACATAAGGATTATGAGTATAGGTAAATTACACAAGTGTTACTATATCCTTAACCGGAACAACAGTGATATTGCTTGATAATTGGTATTTTTTCTGCCCGAAGTATATAACAAATAGTTCGTCTAATTTTAAATATTCTATTGCTTTATGCATCGAATAAGTAAGAGTAGGAGCATCGCTAAATTTAAATTCGAAGCCCAATTTTAAACCTCTATGCCTTATAAATAAATCAAGTTCTCCTTCTTGAGGTATAGCTAGACCATAGGAAATAGGTACAGTTAAATAAACTTTAGTACGTGTTCTACAGCCATACTGATATCTTTGAATTGCCCCGTAACTTTTCTTATTTCGTTCTTAATCTTAAACCAATAATGTTCTATAG
>JAPYLE010000142.1 GCA_027293795.1 Rickettsia endosymbiont of Ixodes persulcatus | reverse complement strand
ATATTATATTTTGAGGTAAAACCTTTTATTGTTTTTTATTTATGTTCATAAGCACGACGTATTATATTATTAGTAATACCAATATATAAAGTGTCATTGCGATCAGAACATAATATATATACCCAATACATTTTTATTTTTTAGTTTTATTTACTGGATTCCTGCTTTCGCAGGAATGACATAAAAGACTGCAGGAATGACATCAACCACCTAAAAATAATCACCTATCTATCTCTCCAAATACAATATCAAGCGTGGCTATAATAGTAATAACATCTGCCATTAAATGACCTTTAGACATAAAATCCAGTCCTTGCAAATGAGCAAAGCCGGGGGCTTTAATTCGGCATCTATAAGGTCGGTTGTTGCCGGTTGAATATAAATATACTCCGAACTCACCTTTAGGAGCTTCTACGGCTTTATAGGTTTCACCTGCAGGAACGTCATAACCTTCAGTGTAAAGCTTAAAGTGATGAATCATCGCTTCCATAGATTCCTTCATTTTGGCCCTTGTCGGTGGTGTTAATTTAGGATCATTGGTTTTAACTGCACCTTTCGGCATTTTTGCTATACATTGCTTGATTATCTTGATTGATTCATACATTTCAAGCATACGGACGAGATACCTGTCGTAACAATCACCATTTTTACCTATAGGTATTTCAAAGTCTATTTCATCATATACGTCATAAGGGTTTGACTTACGTAAATCCCAAGCTATACCCGAACCTCTAAGCATAGGTCCTGAAAAACCCCACTCCATCGCCTCTTTCTGCGAAACAACACCGATATCTACTAAACGTTGTTTCCATAATCTATTTTCATTTAGTAGGCTTTCAATATCCTGAAGTTTAGGAGGAAACTGCTCTATAAATTTATCTATATCCTCAAGTAAACCGTCAGGTAAATCTTTAGCAACCCCGCCTGGCCTAAAGTAGTTTGAATGCATACGAGAGCCGGAAACACGCTCGTAAAACTCCATGATTTTTTCACGTTCTTCAAATAGCCATAATAAAGGAGTAGTAGCCCCGACATCTAAAGCTTGGCTACCTATATTTAAAGTATGGTTCAAAATTCTTGTTAATTCCGAAAATAATACTCTGATAAATTGAGCTCTTAGTGGTACTTCACATTTTAATAATGACTCGACAGCTAAAGCAAATGCATGCTCTTGACACATTGGCGAAACATAGTCAAGGCGATCAAAATAAGGTATAGCCTGCAAATATGTTTTATGCTCAATAAGCTTTTCAGTCCCTCTATGTAGTAACCCTATATGAGGATCGGCATTATTTACTACTTCCCCCTCCATTTCAAGGATTAATCTTAAAACTCCGTGAGTTGCCGGATGCTGCGGACCAAGATTTAGAGTTATAGTGTTGTTAGTCATAGTAGCCATCATTGCGAGGAGCCGTAGGCGACGCGGCAATCCAGTTAAATAATTTCATCAAATCTTTCCAATTTACATTCATTTGCTCAATTAAATTAAGCTTTTTTGCTCTTGATCCTGATTTAATTTGTTTTTCTCTAGTTATTGCAGAATCCATAGTTTCATAAAATACTAGTATTTTACAATCATATTTTTTACTAAACCCGTTAGTTGTATTATTTTTGTGTTCATATATACGTTTGATAAGATTAGAAGTTACTCCTACGTAAATAGTACCGTTTCGTTTATTAGAAATAATATATACATTCGGTTGTTTCATAATTTTTCCTGGATTACCGCGCTCCTTTCAGTCGCTCGCAATGACAATTTGGTATCCACACTGCTTTTACTTCGCCTGCTTGTCCCTAGGTAAAACATAAGTAGGGCTGTGCCAGTGGGAGCTAAAATCAAACTCACGATATTCTATGTCTAAATCGACTGGCTCATAAGCTACTTTCTTTAATTTTCCATCATATTTAACTTGCGTATAACCGGTTAACGGAAAATCTTTACGTAACGGATGCCCCTCAAATTCGTAATCGGTTAGTATTCGTCTTTTATCGTCATTTCCGTCAAAATTTACTCCGTACATATCATAAACTTCACGCTCATACCAGCAAGCAGCATTAAATATATTCATTGCTGAAGGTATGCTTTCTTTTTCAGATATATCTACTTTTATTATAAGACGCTTATTTAATTTTAGGCTTAGTAAATTATATACTACTTCAAATCTTTTGTCTCTTTCAGGAAAGTCAGCTCCAAATAAATCAGTAAGTACAGTAAAACGTAATTCTTCCGATTCTTTTAAAGCTTTTAAAAATGGCAATAAAAAATTCGGCTCGACGTTGTAAGCTAAATAGCCCTTAACCGTAACATGGGTTATCAGTATGCTAGATTTAACAGCAAGTTTTTCAATGAGTTTGTCTAGCGTCATACTTAAAACCTGTAGTGCGTTTAATTTTTTTCTGTAACTGCATCAGCCCGTAAATTAATGCTTCGGCAGTAGGAGGGCAGCCGGGGACATATACGTCAACTGGTACGATTCTATCGCAGCCGCGCACTACCGAATAGGAAAAATGGTAATACCCACCGCCGTTAGCACAGCTACCCATTGAAAGCACCCATTTAGGCTCGGCCATTTGATCATATACTTTACGTAGAGCCGGTGCCATTTTATTAGTGAGCGTGCCTGCAACTATCATAAGGTCGGACTGTCTTGGGCTTGGTCTAAACAGCATACCGAAGCGATCCATATCATACCTACTTGCTGCTGCCTGCATCATTTCCACCGCACAACAAGCAAGCCCAAAAGTCATTGGCCATAAGGAATTAGCTCTTGCCCAGCCTATAACATCATCAACTTTAGCGAGTAAGAATCCCCGATTTGAGAGTTCATTGTTAAGTAGCTCGTCTTCCTGATAAAAACTATTTTTCATATTACTACCAATCTAATGCTCCTTTTTTCCATTCATATATGAACCCGATAATAAGTACGAATAAGAAAAACATCATTGAGAAAAAGCCTATTTTACTTATCGTATTAAGGCTAATAGCCCAAGGTACTAAAAATGCGATTTCAAGGTCAAAGATAATAAATAAAATGGCAACTAAGTAAAAACGTATGTCAAATTTTGATCTTGCATCGCTAAAAGGCTCAAAACCGCACTCATAAGGCTCTAGCTTATCTTTATTATATTTCTTTGTCGATAATAGGTTAGGTAGAATCATTATTAAACTGGAAACCAATACCGCAATACCGAAAAATATAGCAATCGGTAGATATTCCTGTAAAAATTCTGAGTTTTGTAGCATATATTTTTATTATGTAATTCTAGACGTTGTTTATGTCATTCTTAGCTAAAAGCGGGCATCCAGTAAAGCATATAAAAAACTTGTTTTTATATGCTTATTTTTTTCAAATTATGTACTAATACTATTATTATTAGACTATTTATTATGGATTCTCGCTTTCGCGGGAATGACATCAAACTCTTACTTCTATATCTATACCAAAATATTATTAATTATCAACGACAATATCAGGTTTAACTAGTAACTTCATTAAAACTAGTACCCAAATACCGCTTGATATCCACCATATTTGCCAAATATTATATGAAATCATCCCTATAATATAATAATTTATAAAGCATGCATAAGAAGTTGCTCTAAAATTATTATTCTTTATATTATCAATTTGTTTTAAGTATTTATAGATTAAGCTTAAAAATAATATTAGCCCTATTATACCAAGTTCAAGAGTAATTTGTAATATATTATTATGAGGATGAAGCGGCAAAGGATGCCATTTTTCTTCTTTATAATCGATTATTTCACTATCTTTGACTTCGATATATTTAGAAGAAGCAAAGCCATAGCCTAAAATCGGCTTTTCAATGATTTTGTTTGTGACGAAATGCCAAATAAATAAACGATGAGCAGCCGATGCTTGAGTTGTTAAATATTTTTCAGATAAATATTGCGGCTCTATTTGTTTAGCTATAACAGGGAATAGTAATGAGCCGGTAATTAAACTTATTGCGATTAATTTGAAAAATATCGGCTTTATAAATCTCGCTAAAATAAATATTATTCCGCCTATACTGAATCCTAAAAAACTTGCTAAACTATCAGAGGACTTAAGTAAATAAAATACTAATATATATAGCATTAATGCATGTTTTCTTTTACCGCCAGAGAGTAAAATTATAATAGTAGCCCAAGCAGTAATTGAAAGTAAAGCGCAGCCCCGATCTAACATATATAAGCTAAAACTAGCTTTGAATATTTTAGTTAAAAAACCATGAGAAGAATATTCGATGAAGAATAATAATATTGCTACGAGAATTCCAGATATTAAGGCTTTTTTGAGCTGTAAGCGATTTTGAAAAGGAGCGGAATTACTAACTGCAAAGCCAAGGAACAAGATTATAAAAACTTGAGTAAAAGTAGCTAAACTATTAATGGGGTGAGTTGCAAATAAACAAGATATTAAACACCAGTCGGCGAATAATAGTGTCATACTGTGGCCCTGCCACGGTATCCAGTATTTTTTAATTTTTAACTGGATACCGCGACTTGATCGCGGTATTACATTGTTACTGGATTCCCGCTTTTGTGGGAATGACATAGACATTTGTGGTAGGGTATTTCGTATAACAACACTCAGCAAAAAAATTGTAACTAGAGCTGCGGCTGATAAGCCGGCAAGCATCCCAAAGCTAGGAATTAAAAATATTAAACTTGAAATTAAATATTGCATCTAAAAACAATCTTTAGCAAAAATTTCGTAAATTGGGTGTTCAAACGTTGAAAATGAAATGCTTGAAGAGGTCATCCATCCTTGAAAAAGTAAATTAGGGTCTTCATCAATCTTATATTCCGTTATGGTCATCAACAAATAATTATCTTCATTATACGGATTAAGGTTTTTTATACATTTGTGTAATTTGATTTTTATATTACCGAAATATTTTTCTTCTCCAACTTTAAAATTAATTTCTTCGGAAGTAGCAGTAATTTTATTTAGAGCAATAATTTTACAGTTTGCATAATTCTTAAATTCAGAACTATTATTAATATTATCGTTTGGATTTAAAACAGGATGATTTTCATCAAGAGGGATAAATACGTCATTTTCAATATCTTCAGTTGTAGTAACCGATTCTAAATTTTCTGCGAATATAGGAAAATTAATGCATATAGTAATGATAAAAATAATTCTTAGTAATTTCATAAATAAACATATTATTTTTTAAAATTATATACTATAGAGCATTAATCGCAACTAAGATTTGTGGTAATGTGCTATTTAGTTATGTCATTCCCGCGAAAGCGGGAATGACAATTAAGCCAAACATGATCCACTCTAAAGAATTCTTAAATTCTATTTTACGGCAGGATTTTCATAGCTTTATAATTAAGGTATTTAATACTATTAATCCTAGGCTTGAATACTATCCAATATAAGAATAATTACCGATTATTTAAATGCCATGCAAAGCGGTGATATTAATCGTTTAATAATTAATATACCGCCAAGGAGTTTAAAATCTATCTGTGTTAGCGTTGCTTAGCCTGCTTATTTACTTGGAGCTAATCCTACCAAAAGAATTATGGCTGCTAGCTATTCACAGATATTAAGCATTCGCTAGATTGTCGGTTTATTTTAAATTCCAATTGGTATAAGGAGCTTTTTCCGCATACTATCCTTAGTAAAACCCATAATCAAAAAAGTAAATTTTTAACGACTTTAGATTTGCAACATCGGTTAGAGGATTGGCAACAGGTGAGGGCAGTGATATACTTGTTATCGATGATCCTCATAATCCTACGCAAATTCACTCTTATAAAATACGTAAGAAAGTTATAGATTGGTTTGAGCAAACTTTTGTTAGTAGGCTAAATAATCGTAATCGCGGTGCTATAGTTTTAGTTATGCAGCGTCTTCATACAGATGATTTATCCGGTTATCTACTTAATAATAGCAATTTATGGCATCATTTAAAAATTCCGGCGATTAGCATTTAAGATTGCTCCTTTAAATTAACAACTAATAATAGAGATAAAGAATATCAATATCTTAGCATTGAAGTATTAGACAGCTATAAAGAACCTTCTGATTGCTTAGCAAGATTAGAGCAGGAAAAAAATAGGTAGCTATAATTATAATGCCCAATATTTGCAAGAACCGATAGCTATGGGGTCATCGTTGCTTAATATGGAAGATGTTAGTTTTTATGAAAATCTACCTTCAAGATTTGATTATTTTGTGCAAAGTTGGGATACAGCAATTAAAATTTCTGAAGATTCCGATTATAGTGTTTGCACTATATGGGGAATTTTAGATCAGAGATATTATTTAGTATCATTAGTGCGGAAAAAGATTAACTATCCTGAGCTGAAAAATATAACGAAAAAATTAGCCAAAGAATATTAACCAAGATTTATATTAATTGAAGATAAAGCAAGCGGTCAACAATTGATTCAAGATATAGGGTTTTTAGGCGATAATATTAAAGTGATCGGTATTAAGCCGAGGCTTAATAAAGTTACAAGGTTTGCTTCAGTAGTTCCTTGATTTCAATCAAGTAACGTTTTAATACCTAAACAATCAAGCATAATTTTAAAGGAATTAAATTTTCCTCATATTAAAAATGACGATATAGTAGATTCCGTTAGCCAGTTCTTGAATTTTATGAAAGATAAATCGTTTAAATATCCTGTAAGGATTAGGAGTTTAGTATAAAAATAGTTGCTTTTTTGGATGGATGTTGTTAGCATTACTGTTCTATTTGTCATACCGCGATCAAGTCGCGGGATGACAATAAGGAAGAACCCTACGACAATACTTTTACGGTATGACAAACATTTCAGGCTGGGTAGCAAAGTGGTAATGCCGTGGACTGCAAATCCTCTATTCGTCGGTTCGATTCCGACCCTGGCCTCCATTATAGAAATTAAAAAATCTTATGGAATTTATTTCGCAATTCCTAGAAATGCTTTTAGCCGAAAGAGCGTTGTCAAAAAATTCTATATTTAGCTATAAGCGGGACTTATTTGACTTTCAAAATTATCTTGCTAAACAGAAATTATCCGAATTAAATATCACCACAGAAAATATCAGAAATTGGATTGAGTATTTAGCGGGTAATGATTTACAAGCTCGTTCCATCAATCGAAAAATATCAACTATAAAAAGTTATTATGAATTTTTAATTAGCGAAAATCATACTGCTTTTAATCCGGTTCTTAAAGTAGATTTACCGAAATATCAAAACAAGCTTCCTAAAATATTGTTTATAGATCAAATTAAATTGCTGCTTGAATATTGCTCCCAAGATGCTACGCCGGAAGGGATCAGGCTTAATGCGATGATTCATTTGCTTTATGCTAGCGGTCTTAGAGTCTCAGAGCTGGTTAGTCTTAAGCTTGCTGATATTTTGACTAATAAAATGTCAGGAGAGGTGAAGAAAGTATTTTCTGTACTTGGCAAAGGTAATAAGGAAAGAGTCATAGTAATAAATGAGCAGGCAGTTATCAGTATTGTTAAATATCTTGCAATTAGAGATATTTTTGTGAATAAAGCAAAACCAAAAAATCTAATTTATTTATTTCCCTCATCAGCTATTGCCGGTTATATGACTAGGCAAAATTTTGCGATTCTGTTAAAATCTGCCGCTCTTTATGCAGGGCTTAACCCTGAGCATATTTCTCCGCATATATTGCGTCATAGCTTTGCAAGTCATTTGCTTGAGGGCGGAGCAGACTTAAGAGTTATTCAAGAGCTACTTGGTCATGACGATATATCTACAACCCAAATATATACTCATCTTCAAACTAATCATCTAAAAAAAGCATTGTTACATCATCCTCTCAATAAAAGTTAATTTATAGTCCCTTTGGTGGTTAAAACCTCCATCTTCCAGATGGAAAAGCTTTAGCTTGCCATGTGCGCCATAATGCGTTAGCATCACAAGCACCATGAGTTCAATACGTCAGGAAATTACGTACTGTTTACTATAGTCGCTACATAGGTTGTAAATATTTCTTTATTACAATTTCCTTCAAATATTACTGACTCTATAATTTGACTATTACGAAGCCCCGCTATCATACTGAGCCTGGATTTATGTTGATACACTTTGTTTCCATAACATCTAGTACCTTTTATACTCCATCCATATTCTCTACAAGCATTATCTTCTATTCCTGACTCATCAATGAATACTAGAGTTTCTTTAGAAATTTGCTGTATCTTTTCTATAAATTCATTCCTTAAACCAATATCCCTTTTGGGATGAAGATGACTTT
>JAPYLE010000141.1 GCA_027293795.1 Rickettsia endosymbiont of Ixodes persulcatus | reverse complement strand
GCTCGATATGAACAAAAGAAGGATAAATAAAAAAATTACTTTATATCAACAAAATTGGGAAGTTATAAAAACATCAATTCAGAACAACATTAGATGGCTTCTAGCTGATACGCAATTTTGCTAAGTGCAAAACTCCTGAATTTATCTTTTGCTTCATGAAATTTGTTATTAGCTAGCTCATATTTTTGTTGTTGTTTTAATTCGTGTGCTTCTTGTAGCAACTCAAACCCATTTTGTTGCGATTCAAGACCTTCATTGAATAGTTCATTTCCTTCTATTTTAAAAGAAGCAAGGGTTTCATATTGTTTAAATTTGGGATCATTAGGAACTATTGTTAAACCATCTTTGCCTTCTCTCAGGACTTCTTGAAAAACTTCTCCTGCTTCTTTAGATCTATCGTCTTCTGTATCATTTTCAGCTTCCCAAGCATTATTCCATAAGGTCTCAAGTTTCGATAATTTATTTATGATAGTTTGGGCTTTCTTTTGATTAATCGCATATATATTTTTCTCTTTTGTAATTTGAGACTTATCATACGCTTTCTGATATTTATTGTGAGCTTCGTGATACCTACACCTTGGTTAAATAAATTATCGCCTTGGGAATTTAGGTTTATAGCATCTATTTCAGCTTTTGCTTTAGCCAGACTACTTCTATATATATCACTACTAGGACGTATATTTATGGCCTTTTCAAATTTTTCTTGTGCATTTTTATATTTGAGAATTTTAACATCAAGATCTCCTTCAGCGTTAGCTTCACTCAATAATTGATAACCTTCCTTATTATATACTTTTGCCTGTATTAGGTCCCTATTACTTTTGTATTGACTACGTTGATTAAATACTTGTGTTTTATCATAAGCCGCTTGATACTTTATTATAGCCTCGGCAAACTTCCCCTGATTCAAGAGAATATTAGCCTGATCACTTAATGCAATAGCATCTAACTCTGTTTGAGCTTTATCTTTATTCTTTTTATATTCATGGGGGCTATAAAATAATTTGCTGAAAAAATTATCATTTTTTTTGGCAACTTCAGATATGTTATAAGCCTGCTGGTACTTATCTTTTGCTGCACTAAAATTACCACTCGCAAATAGCCTATTCCCTTGCTTGTTTAACTCTATAGCATCTAACTCTACCTGTGCTTTTGCAACGCCTGTCCTACTATAGTAATCTTTATTAACTTCAGAAATATATACTGCTTCATTATATTTTGTCTTAGCTTCCACATAATTTCCGGTACGGTATAACGCCTCACCTTGTTCATATAACTGCTTAGCGCTTATTTCTACTTTTACTTTAGATATTCCATTATTGTAAGTAGATTTTGCATTTATTATCTTAGAACTACTATGAGCAACCTGATATTCCTTTAAAGCATCACTGTACTTACCTTGACTAAACAACGTCTTGCCACCTTGGTATGCACTTTTTGCATCTAGCTCAACTCGAGCTTTACTTATGCAGTTAGTGTATGTCGTCTTATTAGCCACAACTGATGATTTGTTACAGGCTTCCTGATATTTCACTTTTGCACTATCATACCTGCCGGCATTAAACTCTATATCTCCCAATTCTTTTAGCCCTATAGCATTTAGTTCAGCTTAGCTTTATCCCTGCAAATAGCATACTTGTTTTTCTCTTTTGTAATTTGAGACTTATCATACGCTTCCTGATATTTTACTTTTGCACTATCATACCTACCGGCATTGAACTCTACATCACCCAATTTTTTTAGCCCTATAGCATTTAGTTCGGCTTTAGCCTTATCCTTGCAAATAGCATATTTATTTTTCTCTTTCGTAATTTGCGATTTATCGTAAGCTTCTTGATATTTACTGTGAGCTTCGCGATACCTGCCTTGGTTAAATAAATTATCGCCTTGGGAATTTAGGCTTATAGCATCTATTTCAGCTTTAGCCTTATTTATATTATCCTTATAGACATCATAATTTACTTTATTACTCGAGTGTGTATAAGCATTACTAAAATACTCCTTTGCTTCACTAAATTTGCCATTATCAAACAATTGTCTTCCTATCTCATTTAGTTTTGATGCAGCTACCTCTTTATTATGGCTTAAGCACTCCCCAGTTTTACTGTCAAAATATAAAGAACTCCAATCCAACTGCCCTTGAACAGTTTGTACTACTCTACCGGACAAAAATGATATCGTTCCTATTACAGGTATTAAGCTATTTAAATCTTTCCTTGCTCCCCACCAAAATTTTATCTCTTGTATTCCATTAGAAGACTCTAATGCCTCACTATCACCACTACCATTATTACATAAGTTAGATGGTCCTCTATACCCTTGTAACACATTTCCCCAAATAATTTTTGTATGATTACATTGCTTAAATTTACTTTGTAGATGACTTGGTAATGATTTTATAAAAAATATGGAAACCAAAGTAGGTTTTGGAAAAAATGCTAAAACTCATTATGAAAAACTAAGAGAGGAAAGAATAGAGAAAATGAAAAATTATCAAATTAATTTAAAAAATATTGCCGCTTATTCAAAGCCTAAAGCTAGAAATAGAAAAACAAACAGAGGTCGTGGATAATAAAATAGTTTATTTTATAGTCCCTTTGGTGGTTAAAACCTCCATCTTCCAGATGGAAAAGCTTTAGCTTGCCATGTGCGCCATGATGCGTTAGCATCACAAGCACCATGAGTTCAATACGTCAGGAAATTACGTACTGTTTACTATAGTCG
>JAPYLE010000140.1 GCA_027293795.1 Rickettsia endosymbiont of Ixodes persulcatus | reverse complement strand
TCTACGATATCTTGCAGGCGTTACTAAATGATAAATAAGTACTGTAACATTATGGCTCTTATGTATGTACCTACTCTCTTCCATCCATACATCATATCACGAAGCAAAGCTTCGGGGAATTAAACCCTAAGAGATTAATACGTCAAGATCTTAATTTAATTCTCTTACACCGAGCTTAAAAGATATTAAAAGACATTTTTATCGTTATTTGATAACATTTAAAAAATAAGATAAAAATAATATTCATCATTAAATATTATTAACATGGCAAAAAAACGAATAAAGGACAAAATTCATAAAAAAGAGAATTTTGAAGAAGTTATGCGTACTAGGCTTGGTGAGGGGGGGAGAATTATTATTCCTTCAGCTTTTAGACAAAGCCTTCATCTCTCAATCGGTGATGATATAGTGCTACATATGAAAGAAGATGTAATTTATATTACTACTCCAACTCAAGCTTTAGCAAAGCTGCAAGCAAAAGTAAAAGATTACACGGATGGTACAGGAGAAAAAATTTCTCTAGTGGATGAATTGGTTAAAACAAGAAGAGCAGAGGCAAAACATGAATAATATAGTATTAGATACTTCAGCTTTACTTGCTTTAATTCAAAATGAAAGAGGTAGCGAAATAATAAAGCCTCTACTGTCATATTCGGTTATGTCGACGGTGAATATTACCGAGGTGTTAACTGCTTTAAAACGCACTAATATAGATACTGCGGAGATATTAACCTTAATTACGGATTTTATAGCAATAATTGTTCCGTTTGATTTAGAGCAAGCAAAATATGCTGCGGAGTTGCAGGCATATACACAGTATAAAGGATTATCTCTTGGAGATAGAGCTTGTATAGCTTTAGGTGTTAAACTTAATACTACAATATATACTGCCGATAAAATATGGGCAGAGTTAAAAATAAAAGATGCTAATATTAAACTAATTCGCTGATTGTAAAGACTTTGTTGTGTCATACCGTGGCTTGACCACGGTATCCAAAAAAACAACTTTATAACGTATATTTTTTGAAATTTTTATCTAGATCCTGCGATCAAGTCGTGGGATGACAGTGGTGGAATCGATCCATGCAACAATGCCGACTTGATCACGGTATGACAAATGCCAGCTTTCAGTTTATTTAAAATTTGATAAAATTATTTAAATATATTATAATATAAAACTTTTTATAATATTAAAAATTTTATGAGTAAGAAGCTTTATATTAAGACCTATGGATGTCAGATGAATGTTTATGATTCTGTCAAGATGCAAGAGTTGCTTTATCCCTTTGGTTATAAGTCCACGGAAAATATTGAAGAAGCAGATGTTATTATTCTAAATACCTGTCATATCAGAGAGAAAGCAGCCGAGAAAACTTATTCCGAACTTGGTCGTATTAAGAAACTGCAAGATACGCGAAAAAAACAAGGTTTAAGCTCTGCAATAATAGTCGTAGCCGGTTGTGTTGCTCAGGCAGAGGGGGAGGAAATTTTTACAAGAACTCCTCATGTTGATATTGTTGTTGGTCCACAATCTTACTATAATTTACCGGAATTGATTTCTAAAGTCGTTAGACATGAAAAACATTTAATCGATCTCGATTTTGTTGAAGAAGCAAAGTTTGATCAGCTACCTGAGCAATTATATCCGCAAGGAGCAAGTGCCTTTATATCGGTACAAGAGGGGTGCGATAAATTTTGTACTTTCTGCGTAGTGCCTTATACTAGAGGTGCTGAATTTTCAAGGAACGTAGAACAGGTCTATAGAGAAGCGTTAAAAGTAGTTAGCAGCGGTGCTAAAGAAATTATGCTACTTGGACAAAATGTAAATGCATATCACGGTAAGGGCGTAGGCGATAAGATATTTAGTCTAGCCGATTTAATAAGACATTTAGCACAAATTCCAAATTTAGAAAGATTGCGTTATACCACGTCACACCCGATAGATATGACGGATGATCTAATAAAACTGCACGGCACTGAACCTAAATTAATGCCATGCCTACATTTACCAGTGCAATCAGGTTCAAATAAAATATTAAAAGCAATGAACCGCAAACATGATAG
>JAPYLE010000139.1 GCA_027293795.1 Rickettsia endosymbiont of Ixodes persulcatus | reverse complement strand
TGCAAACACTTTACGGTTAAATTTTTCGTATGGATCATAAACCTCTAAACAACCGTTTTCATTTCTTCCACCATTATAATTATATATGTCATTATCAACATATTCAAGATCAGCTCTTGCGAATAATGAGCATAGTATCATTTACTAACAATTTAGTAGAATATTTTAATTTAATATACTCATCTCTCAGTAAACAAGGGTATTTTGCCCTTTGTTTACCTACTTCTGCAAAGACACAATTTTCAGTAAAACGCAAAGAATTTATTTTTAACTTAAATGAAATAAATAATATTTTACAAAAAAATTTATAAATATAGTTTTATATTGTTCATTAGATTTTTCTAAATATTTTATAACTTGCCTGTAATTATTTTTTAAAAAATAGACCCATCCAAGTTGATAATATACTTTAGAATCGTTAGGATTAAAAAATGTATCGACTAGTTTAAACCTAAGCAGTGCATCATTTAAATTACCTCTATATAAATGATCGAGTCCAAGCTGATAATTCGTTTCAGCTAAATGAGAGAATTTATATTTACAATCACTTATATAATTTTTAAATTCTAAAATTTTATTCTTAATAAAATTCGGTATATTTATTATAGTTAAGCAATAATGTTTGATTTTGTCTTTTATTTTACCGAGCATAGTTTAATTACTAAATTAATATTACTTATTATAATAAACATATCTTGATAAATTTTTAAACAAAATAATTTTATTGTGATCAAAATTACTGTATTATTGCTTTTATAAACAAGCCTTGTTACGTAGCTCAGAAAAAACTACGTATGTCATTCCCGCGGAGGCGGGAATCCAGTAATAATAAGTTATAGTTGTTTCACTTTTTTCTGGATTCCCGCCTCCGCGGGAATGACATCGAACTGTGCAACAACAAATGCCTAATTAATACAGACTCAAAATTATGTCAATTATTTCTACGAGGCTAAATTCTATAAAGCCGTCGCCAACCCTTGCAATCGTTAAAAAAACTCTTGAGCTTAAAAGGCTAGGTGTTGATATTATTGCCCTCGGTGCCGGTGAGCCTGATTTTGATACGCCTGATAACATTAAGGAAGCAGCGATTAAAGCTATTAAAGACGGCTTTACCAAATATACTAACGTTGAAGGTATGCCGCTTTTAAAGCAAGCAATAAAAGACAAGTTCAAACGTTCTAAAGCTTCCGCACTTAATTTAAAATTATTTTCAATTCCGCAATTTACAAAAACCGGCGTTCCTACGCTAAGTGCAACCATATCAGGATATGAAACCCAATAAGGAGCAGGAATAATTACCTCATCCCCTTTATCTAAAGATGCCATAAACAGATTATATATAACTTGTTTACCGCCGGTACTAACTATTATTTCATCAAGTTCGTAATCTATATTATTTTCACGTTTGAACTTGTCTTTTATCGCTTGCTTTAAAAGCGGCATACCTTCAACGTTAGTATATTTGGTAAAGCCGTCTTTAATAGCTTTAATCGCTGCTATTGAAGCATTAAACGGTCCTCAAGATTATATAGGGCCTAATGCTTTAAATTTTCAGAAAAAGCGTGACCTTGCTTTATCAATTTTGAAAAGAGTAAAATATTTTGAGTGCTATAAGCCGGAAGGTGCGTTTTACTTATTTGTTAAATGCGATAAAATATTTGGATATAAAACTAAGTCAGAAAAAATTATTACAAATAGTAATGATTTTGCCAAATATTTACTTGAAGAAGCAAAAGTTGCCGTAGTACCCGGCATTGCTTTCGGCTTAGAGGGGTATTTTAGAATTTCTTATGCTACTTCTATGGAAGAGCTAGAAGAAGCTTGCCTTAGAATTGAGAGAGCGATCGATGTCATTCTTGCGAAGGCGGAAATCTAGTAAAACCTATAAAAACTTGTTTTTTAT
>JAPYLE010000138.1 GCA_027293795.1 Rickettsia endosymbiont of Ixodes persulcatus | reverse complement strand
ATGCTTTACCACTATATCTTACGCTACTTGCTTGTAAAAATGATTTATATAAGTCTTTGCTACATTTTGATCTTGCCATCTTAACTAAAACTCTTTTTTGTTAGATTAACATATTTTCTGCTAAGTGCGAAACTCCTGTATATATAACTTTCAAAAAGTCAATGATGGTTTGTGGCTCTTTTTATGTCATTCCCGCGTAAGCAGGAATCCAAGAAATAATATGGAAATAGAGTATTTCATATAAATTTTTTAAGAATAATTATCAAAACTCTTTAACCTTATATTCTTAAGGTTTTTTTTGGATTCCCGCTTTTGCGGGAATGACATACTTTAAATCCATGCAATAAGGTCTTAATTATACTAAATCTGAGCTTACACCTGAGCTTGACTTCCCTATTAAAAAAGTATCTTCATATGTACAATCAGCGTAGGTATTCTCAATTGGTAACATACTGAATAGTTTCTGAAAACTATCTTCATAAAGAGGAAATTGCGCTTTAATACTAACTTTATTATTTTCTAGATTTCTAATATTTTGCAATATCTCTTCAAAGGTTTTTATTGTTATTTTATATGGTAGAATAGGATTATTAGTAGGGCAGTTATTAACACTAGGCTTTATAAAAGAATATATATTATTCAGTATCTCGCCTAGAGAATTTATATTAGAGAATATTTTATCTAAAGAATTTAAGTTTTTAAATTCTTGGTTTAAATTTTTCATTATTGTTTTTAGACCTACTAAATCGTAGTCTTGTGAAGTTAATGTTATTATACTTTTATTATTTATTTGTGTACACTCATCGGTATTCTCTAATTTATCTAACATTTTAATTATATCATCTAAATCTTTAATTTTTAAAATGGTATCTAATATATCTTTATCAGAATTTAAAATTTGATATTTTAAATTTTCATATTCTAGTTGTGAGAATTCTTTATTCTTAGTTCTTCCCTTATACCAATCCCATCCATATTTAGCTACCATCAATGAGGCTGCTATAAATCCTACTGCTCCAATAACATAACCCCACGATCCATCGCCATTTGTATCATCGTTAGGGCTTTCTGTAGTGGGAGTGGTTGCCTCAGTGAAAGGTTTGCTTAGTAGATCTAAAATATTTTTACCTACTTCTGTAGGGGATATATCATCCAAAGTTACGTTGAAAGCCTCTAGAATAATCTTAAGATTATCATTAGTGAATTTGACTGGTACATTCAATAAATTAAAAATTTTTACCCCTACTTCTTGAGCATTGTTCAAAGTTATTTCCAAATGATTTAAAGTATCTCTCAAATTATTAACAAGCATTTTGGCATTATACTCTCGTAAAACGGCTTCGCCTGCGGTATTAGTGCATTCCTTTAACTCTACGAGGGTATCGTTTTGAAGTAAGTGCTTGCCTTCTTCTAAAATAACGCTAGTACTGTTTCCATAAGTAACAATAGACTTTATAGGGATTTTAATCCCTGTACATTGTTCAGTCACTGCTGATAGATCATTATGTACTTTTGTTAAATGATTAAAGATTCCTGACCAATTACATTTTATATTCTCAACTAAATAACCATTAGTAAAACTTCCTTCAACAGTATTATATACTGATGAAAGTATAGTATGGCCTAACTTATAAATAATATGCTTTGTATTTCCAGGTAAGCTACTCACCATTTCATTTGCAAATATGGGCATGAAACAGTTTAAGTTTATATTTAATACAGGTGCCATAATACTACTCCTTCAATTTAAATTAATAAACCATAAAACGTGGTTTTAAAGCATGTTAATATTTTTGTCAAGAGAAAGTTAAAATAAATTAATATATAAAAAGAGGATTTGAGAAGGGTTATT
This sequence comes from Rickettsia endosymbiont of Ixodes persulcatus, assembly GCA_027293795.1. GTDB lineage: Bacteria > Pseudomonadota > Alphaproteobacteria > Rickettsiales > Rickettsiaceae > Rickettsia. Next base: position 4,878 of record JAPYLE010000138.1, on the reverse strand, counting down.
GTGGTTGGACCTTTATGTCATTCCTGCAGGAGGCTTGCTTGCGTGGATCAATTTTTCCGTTGTCATCCCGCGACCAAGCTGCGGTATGACAATAAAGATACTAGACCCTGTGACTTGATCACGGGGTGACAGCGGTAAAATCATTTCCCTATGCAGAAATTTTTAAAGATCTCGCCTAGTATTTCTTCCACATTAATAACGCCTGTAATAGTACCGATGCAGCGTACCGTCATTCTAATATCTTCAGTTGCTAGGACTAAATCATTATCTAGAGTGAAATTTTTTAAATAGGTAAGAGCTTGTTTTAAATAATGACGATGACGCTGATTTGTTATGTAAGGCGTTTCGGTAAATCCTGCCATATTTTCAGCAATATTTTCAATATTTTTCAATATATCGTTTAAGGCGATATTATTCTTAATCGAAACTCTTAAGCATTTATATTTATCTTCAATTAAAAATATTTTGCTCGGTTCAATTAAATCGATTTTATTAATTATAATGATAGTATTTTCATCAATTAAATCGATAATATCTTCATTTATAGATGAATTTAATTTCTCGGCATCAAACATAATAATTTTAATATCCGCTGTTTTAGCTGAATTTATAGCTCTTTTTATACCTTCTTGCTCTATAATGTCACTACTTTCTTCTCTTATACCTGCTGTATCTTGCAAAATAATAGGATAGCCGCCAATGTCTAAATGACCCTCAATTATATCTCTAGTAGTGCCTGCGATATTTGAGACAATTGCTATATCTTTTTGCATTAAGAAGTTTAGTAGGCTAGACTTACCTGCATTCGGCGGTCCGATAATTGCAAGCTTAAGACCGCTATTTAGTAGCTCTCCTCGTCTATTGTCGTTAAGATAATTAGATATTTCATTTATAAGGTTTGTATGAGTGTTATTAACATCGTTAAGGACGCTATCCGGTATATCTTCATCAGGAAAATCTATATAAGCCTCAAGTAAAGAGATAATTTGAAGTAACTGTTCTCGCCAATTATTATATAATTCTTCAAGAGCCCCACCTGCTTGTCTAATTGCTTGCCTATGCTGCATAATAGTTTCAGCATTAATTAAATCGGCTATTCCTTCAGCAGCAGTTAAATCAAACTTATTATTTAAAAAAGCTCTTTTGGTAAATTCTCCAGCTTCCGCTAAACGAATATTCGGTATATTTAACAATGCATTAATAAGCATTATAGAAATAGCTTTACTGCCGTGCGTATGAATCTCTGCTACGTCTTCGCCTGTAAAGCTACCCGGTGACTTAAAATAAACGACCATAGCATTATCAATTAGTTCGCCGCTCTCAGGGAAAGTAATTTGTTGATAATACATTAATCTCGATTTAAAGTCCTTTCTACCGGTAAGTAGCTGCAAAACTTCTAAGCTTTTAGGACCGGAAATCCTAAAAACCGCTACGCCTGCTTTACCGAATGCAGAGCTTTGTGCAAATATCGTTTCCACTTATTTTCTATGTCTCTTGCTTAAGTTATTTTATATAATATAATAACAAAAGAAATAATCGTATTATTATTACTTGAGAAAATCATGACCCCAAAAACAACCTCTTTAAACTTTAGTCGTTTAAATTGTCAAATCCCAAATTATAAAACTAAAATTCTAGAACTTAGCAAGAAACGTGAATCAAATTCCATATATATAGATTTTGTTCAAAAATTTTTAAATTATATTCCGATCGATTCTGATTTTTCATTCGGTGCAGAATTTTCTAATATTTTTTCTAATTCTCCTTTACCATTTCGGATGCAGTTTATTACCGGATGGAGTAAAAACTTAGTTTGCAAATTCATGTTTTTAAGCAAACATATGATAAAATCAACAATATGCGGTTTATTATCAAGTAATATCAAGACATTTATTGCCGGATCATTTTCTATAACCGCCTTTGTTATTGCTATTTTTCTTGCTCTTTCTACCCTTTGCCTAAAAAACTTAAAGGCTTCATCTGCAAAATTTTGGAATAATTTTTCTCTATTCTCAAAATCATAATCGATATTACATTTAACTATATTAGGAAATTTTGATGATAAAACTACTACATTTTTAACTGGGGCTATAAATGAAAGATTAGAGGAACTAGAGCAAAGCTATAGAAGTTTGCCGCATTTACTCACCAAATTACAAGATTTATCTAAAAATGTAATTAGTAACGATAAATTAAATTTTGAAGAGGCTAAAGAATTTTTAAATTGGCTGCAAAATAACAATTTTGTTTTATTAGGTGCCCTTGATTTTAAAGTAGAATCTTTAAAATTAAACAATGAAATCGGTGCAACGGAAATATGGCAAGATATCAATGCTGAAATTGAAGATATTATAAAATGTTCAGCAGATCTACCGTATCAAAATCAATTGATAATACTAGGTAAAATGAACAGTGGCTCACTTATTCATCCGGACAATTTAATCGATTACGTGTTAGTAAAGAATTTTAATTCTTTGGGTGAGTATATTTCAGGAAGTATAATATTTGGGATATATAGTTCAAATATGTACTATCATTCAATAAGTACCATCCCAATCCTCAGACAGAAATTTAATTTTGTAATAGAGAAAGCAGGATTCGCCCTATCAGGTTACAATGCCGATAAATTAAAAATTTTAATGGAATCATTGCCGCGTGAAGCTTTAATACAAATCGATCAAGGCGATTTATATTGTATGTGTCTTCATATGCTTTCAAGTATGATGAGTAAAAAGCTTAAATTGTTTATTCAATATGACTGGTCGAGCTCTTTTCTTAATATCATAATTTTCTTACCGAGAGAACGTTTAACGTCTGAAATACATAATATGATAGATTGTTATTTAGCAGAAAAATTCGGTAGTAAAATTTTATCCAATTATATCACCGAAGTAGCCGGTAATTTTTCTTATCTTTTTGTAACTCTTGAAGCACAAGGTGAACATAAAATAAATTTTGAAGCAGAAATAATACAGCAAGATTTAGATCGTATCTCTACACGTTGGAGTGAAGATTTTTATTTTAAGCTTTCTAAAAAATTCGGCGAATATCAAGCAGGTATTAATTTAAAGCGTTTTGATAATATTTTTCCGGCAGACTATAGGCAAAAATTTTCTCCGGAAATAGCTTTAGTAGATATTGAATATCTAACAGAAGCAAGCAAGTCGCAAAAATATATGTTTAATTTAGTCGCTGTAAGTGAATCAGAATTTTACTTAAAAATATATAGTCCAAAAGTAAAACTTGCACTTTCTAACATATTGCCGCCAATCGAAAGTTTAGGTTTTAAAGCAATTGATGAACAGACTTTTGTCATTAAGGAAGCCCTCGAAATCAAAGAAAGCTGGATATATAATTTTATTTTAACTTCTATTATACCCGTAAAGGATAATATTACCGAATTAAAAATAAATGTTGAAGAAGCTTTAGATAAAATGGCACTTGGGATGCTTGCTAGTGATTCTTTAAGTAAACTGATAGTGCTTGCCGGTTTTAATTGGAAGCAAGTTAAATTAGTAAAAGCTTTAACAAGATATTTACATCAAACAGGATTTAGTTACGGCAAAGGTTATGTACAGTTAACGCTACTTAAACATTCCGAATATACAAAAATGTTGGTAAATCTATTTGACATAAAATTTAATCCTAAACATTCTGATAATAATTGTGACGTAATTAAAGATAAGCTAACTAATTACTTAGCAACCGTTGATATGAGTAGTGAAGATAAAGTACTACGTAATATGCTTGGTATAGTTAATGCTATTACTAGAACAAATTACTATCAACTACATAAACATATTTTTTCATTTAAGTTTGATTCTTCAAAAGTACCGAATTTACCTAAACCGATTCCATTCGCCGAAACCTGTGTTTACTCTAGAAATTTTGAAGCCGTTCATTTAAGAGGCGGTCCCGTATCGCGCGGAGGACTTAGATGGTCAGATAGAGCAGAAGATTATAGGTTTGAGGTCCTTGGGCTTATGAAAGCACAAATGACGAAGAATTCCGTTATTGTCCCTGTCGGCTCTAAAGGAGGTTTTTATGTTCATTCTACTGAGGCAGGGCTTACTCATGATGAATATATGGAAAAAGTCATTGAATGCTATAAGAATTTCCTGAGAGGTTTATTAGACATAACCGATAATATCGTTGAGGGTAAAGTAGTACATCCGAAAGACACTATTATTTATGATAAAGAAGATCCTTATTTAGTGGTTGCTGCCGATAAAGGTACAGCCTCATTTTCGGATTATGCTAATAGTGTAGCAAGAGAATATAATTACTGGCTTGATGATGCTTTTGCTTCAGGTGGTTCTGCAGGCTACGATCATAAAAAAATGGCTATTACTTCTAAAGGAGCTTGGATTTCCGTAACTAATCACTTTAAAACTTTAGGGTTAGATGTCCAAAAAGACCCTATTACCGTCGTAGGTATAGGGGATATGTCGGGAGACGTGTTCGGTAACGGTATGCTAAGGTCAGGGGTTATTAAACTAGTCGCTGCCTTTAACCATAAGCATATATTTATTGATCCTACTCCTGATCCTTTATCAAGTTTTAATGAGCGTTTGCGTTTATTTAATTTAAAAGGTTCTAATTGGTCTGATTATGATTCTAAGCTTATTTCTAAGGGAGGCGGAGTATTTGAACGCAGTAGTAAATTAATAAAATTATCGTCGGAAATTAAAAAATTACTTGATATAAATGATAATGAGATATCACCGGAAGAGTTAATTAAAGCAATTTTAATATTTACTTCATGATCGGAGCAATCAACACCTGCTGAATTATCAATAAAGTCGGCATTTATGCGTCCGCCTTTTTTAGCATACTCAACTCTACCTCTCTGTGATACACCGACATTACCGCCTTCTG
>JAPYLE010000137.1 GCA_027293795.1 Rickettsia endosymbiont of Ixodes persulcatus | reverse complement strand
TCCCCCCATAGTACAAATTCTCACAATTTAGTTGTTAATCTTGCAAAAATTTATACCATATATTAGCTTCTTTTTAATTCATAATTTACTACCGTAATACCAGTATAACCTACTTGCTTTTCTTAACTTGATGTGTATGGTATCTATTATTGCCTGCATAATAATAGCACTGCTAAGAGCAATATCGGGTATAGGATTATAAAGTTTAATACACTCAAAAGGAGTAGTTAATTTAATGACATATGGTTTAGTCATATAAAATCTCTAATAATTACTTAATAAAATAAGATTTTATTAATATAGGTGTAACCAATAGATTTTTCTTTTTTAACAAAATCCTTAGAAAGTATAATAATTTTCAAGGCTTCAACTAATAGTAATAACTTGGATTAATAGAGATATCTATTGATTATAATATTGGTGATAAGCAGTAACGTTTAGAGGTTTAGGTTCTGTATATTTTTTGATAAAATAAGATATTTTACTCTTGCAGAAATGGAAGAATTGTTATATATATTGTTATCTCTTATGTATAAGGGGGTGTAGCTCAGTTGGTTAGAGCGTCTGCCTGTCACGCAGAAGGTCGTGGGTTCGAGTCCCGTCACTCTCGCCAATCTTTTCAAGGGTTTCAGGACTTCCCTCCGTTTTCTAAAAAATCCATATGCTCCTTATATGCTCCAAATTGTCTAATATTTGATCTATGTTTTGCTCAAAAAATATGCTGTACCCTATTATTATACTATTCCCCGTTAATGAGTTTTTTAAAATAATTAACTTTATAAGACCAAAAGTAATTTTCGTTACTTTTTAAAGCTCGTATATTCAATATAAAATCATTTTAATCATAGAGAAAAATTTTAACTAAATTTAAATACGATAGAGTACCGAGAATAATTGAATGAAATAAGCTTAGGGATGACTTTAATAAATTTCTATTAATTATAAGTATGATTTTTTGACATGGCAATTTGAATAAAATACTGATTAGTTTATAGTAGGCATATGAATTGTAAGGCTTCCTAGCTAAAATAAATTCTACAGTTAATTTTCTACCTATCCCGTTTGGATAAATTTTACGTAATAAGTCTTGATCTTTAATGATAAAATCTAAATATGGCTCAATTATAGCTATTCTTTCTTTTATAGTTTTGTCGTGCATAACAGTCACAGCTCTTAATTGAACTTAAATAATTCAAGTTTGACTACCAAGAAGCCGAGTTAAAATACTTGCCTTAGGTGTTAGTCTATATAGACGCTGCAACCTACTAGAGCCTAACCGCTTATATATAGAATGAACAAGCTTAAAGATATTCTTATTGCTTCCTTCCTTACGTAAAGCATCAGATACTCTTAATTTCTTCGGTACGTTGTGTGGGTACGGCTATCATTTTTTACCCGAATAAGGTCTTTTTGTGCCGTCTTCCTCTTGAATATTTGCAAAATGAGCCTTAGTATAAACGGCAGAGCTACGTTTATATTTATCAGTAAACTCTACTTTAATGCCTGTTCTTTGTCTTCTATCCCAACCTATCCCTGCTATTGTTAAAGATGCGTGGAATGGCTTTGCAAATATGTTTTTGTGATAACAGGGCTATTTTGTTTAAAGCAAGGCTTGTACCAAATGGTAATTGCTTCTTTTCTAAGCTGTCCATATAACGCTCTAGATGCTTGATATTATTGTTGATGTTAATAACAAAGCTCATTGTTTAATTTACTCCGATCTGTCTATATTCAGGAGCATACACATCAAGTTAAGAAAAGCAAGTAGGTTATACTGGTATTACGGTAGTAAATTATGAATTAAAAAGAAGCTAATATATGGGATAAATTATTGGCTGTCTCTCCAAAAAACTCTTGGCATAGTTTTGCTAAGTTTACTATTTCCCCCATATTACAAATTCTTACAATTTATTTGTTAATATTTAAAAAATTTATACATTACAACATGATTTATTAAGAGACAATGAAAAATAACTGGTTCAGCTTTTCTAAAAGCTATATTGTTTGGTAATATGAGCTATATTAATTGTAGTCTTGATGGAATGCGTAATTTTTTAAGTGAAGAAACTATAGATATTTCTGCCCAAGGCTTAGACTTTAGGTTTACTGAGGTAG
>JAPYLE010000136.1 GCA_027293795.1 Rickettsia endosymbiont of Ixodes persulcatus | reverse complement strand
ATGGCATAAGCTAGCCTGACTGTGAGTCTGACAAGACGAGCAGAGACGAAAGTCGGTCATAGTGATCCGGTGGTCCCGAGTGGAAGGGCCATCGCTCAACGAATAAAAGGTACTCCGGGGATAACAGGCTGATGATTTCCACGCGTCCATAGCGACGAAATCGTTTGGCACCTCGATGTCGGCTCATCACATCCTGGGGCTGGAGAAGGTCCCAAGGGTTCGGCTGTTCGCCGCTTAAAGTGGTACGTGAGCTGGGTTTAGAACGTCGTGAGACAGTTCGGTCCCTATCTGCCGTGGGTGTAGGAAGTTTGAGAGGATCTGCCTTTAGTACGAGAGGACCGAGGTGGACGTACCCCTGGTGGACCAGTTGTCGTGCCAACGGCACAGCTGGGTAGCTAAGTACGGAAGGGATAACCGCTGAATGCATCTAAGCAGGAAACCAACCTCAAAACTAGACTTCCCTATTAGAGCCGTGGAAGACCACCACGTTGATAGGTCGGGTGTGGAAGCACAGTAATGTGTGTAGCTAACCGATACTAATAGCTCGATTGATTTACTTTGCTGTGAGAATACATATGCATATAGTGTTAATTCTATAAGAATGTAGTATCAACTCACAAAGTTATCAGGTTTATATAGCTTTATCAATGAATAAAGATGTTGTTATATAACTCAATTTGTCATAGGCTTTGACCACAAATATCCAGTAAAAATTACTTTACTGAGTATCGTAGTAAATGGTGTCAAGACTTTTTTAGAGCTGTACAACAACATTAACAGCAGGCTAATACAAATTCTATCTTTTTAAAAGTTTGTATTGCTAGCTTGGTGGTTATAGCATGAGTGAAACACACGATCCCATCCTGAACTCGAACGTGAAACCTCATAGCGCTAATGGTACTATGTCATAAGGCATGGGAGAGTAAGTCACTGCCAAGCTTGCAATGTAAATTTCTAATTATCCTTCTTTCTCTTTATGAGATACTTTATATTCACAATTTTTATCTTTTTCTTTTAGTAAGTAATGCTTACGCATTAAAGAATAAACATCAATTTACTTCCATAGAATCATTAAAATCTAACATAGAAATTAAAAAGCTGTTTAAAGAAAAAAATACTGATCAATTTATTTTAGTGTTACCAAATGGGACAGTAATTAATGAAAGTGGGATTTTAACTCAAAAAGGTTATATTCTACAAGACACTTAAACAAGCTTAGGTGATCAACATCGTTTATTAAATAATAAACGAGATATTAGTACAGAAAACCCTTTATATTTTAATGGAAAATTAGCAGTAATTTCTCATCTCCAGGTTCTAAAAATTGGTATCATTGGTTGCTAAAAGTTTTGCCTAGATTAATTATATTAAAAGAATCAAATTTTTAATATGATCGTATCTATATTAATAATTTAAAATATTCATGGCAAATTAAGTCATTAGAAATAGTATTAAATTATTTAAATATACCGGAAGATAAGCTTTTTGTGGTGAATAGTGACTGTATAATTCAAGCTACTAGACTAATTGTTCCATCTGTACCGTTTATTCCGGTAAAAGGTACACCTTTATCTTTAATAAAAAGATTTCTTAAATCTTTTTATTAAAGATAGTAATAAAGCATACGATAAAATATATATTTCTCGTAAATACGCTTCTACCTGAAAAATAGTTAATGAAGAAGAATTAATAGAAAAAATTGAGAAAATTGGTTTTAAGGTAATATATCTAGAGTTATCCTCTCCGTATGAACAGGCTCAGCTTTTTAATAAAGCAAAAATAATAGTTGGACCACACGGATCAGGATTTGCTAACCTTATTTTTGCGGCTCCAAAATGCAAAGTAGTAGAGATTGATCACGGCACAACTCCTACTAGAAGTTTTTACAAAAGAATGGCAAATTATATGTCGTGTGATTATTATCCTTTTTATGTAAATCAAATTACCGAAGAACATT
>JAPYLE010000135.1 GCA_027293795.1 Rickettsia endosymbiont of Ixodes persulcatus | reverse complement strand
TAAATCGGCTAATCCTTTAAAAATTACTCAGAATTGGTATGAAGAGCGATTTGATAAGTTAATTGTTCAACGTAACTTACTTATCATATTAATACTACTACTAACCATTTTTATGGTTATATCAACTTTAGTAATAGCATTTGTAGTAAAATCAACCGGATTATAAGTTTCCCGTGCTGTTATATATTTCTTTATAAAATACCTTGTAAGAGACTCATCCGCCGTTAATACCGGTGATGAAATAGGTTCTACCACCGAGGCACGTCCGGTATTACTATTAAGCTGAATAACAAAAGGATCAAACTGTTTAGATTTTACTACTTTAGCTCGTACGACAATAAGATTATTTTCAACAAGCGGTGTTTATTATAATTACCTTGGCTATATAAGAAATAAAGATTTTGATCCTACTTTAAAATATACAGAAGATAATACTACATTTTTAGTAATAAAATCATGGTCAAAAATTGCAGCAGATAAATATATAGTTAGATTTTCCGTAAATGAAACATCAGGAAGCCAATTAGTTTATAATAAAATAGCGGTAGTAAGTTATGCTTACGTGCCTATGCAATTAACAGATTCAGAACTTGATATAAATCCGGTAGGATTCCAAGTTAACGGATATAGGGTAGACGATGACAATAGTTAGATTTTGTTTTTTAGTTTTTGTATTATTTAGTAGTTTTATAGCTCAAGCTAAATGTCCTCTTATAGAAGATGATCCATGTAGTAATAGTAGTAATAATCATTATGTAGATGATTTATCTATAACTAAAGATAATAGGATAAAAACTTATATATATAATCCAAATGAAGTTTATTTGTTAGTTCTGCATTTTGGCTTTCAATCTCATATAGAATTTGCTAAAAACGAAGAAATCCAAAATGTAATTCTTGGGGATGCTTATGCGTGGAAAATAACTCCTTTGGCAAATAGATTATTTATAAAACCCCTTGAAAAAGGTATTCGTACAAATATGACTATTATGACTAATAAAAGAACATATGAATTTGATATCGCTTCTACGGAACTTATGATGGGTAACGAAAGGGATTTAGTATATGTAATTAAATTTTACTATCCTAAGAAAAACAGTAATTACATGGCAAGGTTTTAGTAGGATTACTGTCGTTCTCATGAAAGCTTGTTCGTGTGGAATGACATCCCAAACGTCCGTACACTATATAGAGACAAGCCACGGTATGACAACTTTTTTAATAATAACAAAAACACTTTAACTAATATAATTTAGATATGGCTGAAGAGCAAAATAATAATAATACCGGTTCTTTACCAGGAGCAGATTCACCTGAAGTACAAAGAGAATTATCAAAAGTTTCAGTTAGCTTTAATAAGAGTATTGCAATAGTAGTTGTAATTTGCGGTATTTTTATATATATTTTTTATACTCTTTTTTTCGGTACTAAAAAAGAAGAGATACCGGGGACTCAGGTGCCGAGTAATATTGTAAAACCTGTTATGGATGTTGAGGATAATATTCCGGAGATTCCAAAGTTACCTGATCCGCCTAAGCTTGAGACGCCCACCGCTTCCCCACCGCCTCCTCCTCCGGTAGTAGAAGTTCCACCAGTTTTACCTTCTACTACTCCTGTAGAAGAGAATAAAGACAAAACGCTTCCATTGCCGCCGGTTTCGTTGCCTTCGACCTCAGGAACGCTAGTTGAGAGCGATGCAGAGAAGAAACGTCGTGAAGCAAAAAGAAAATCACCTATAGTGTTGGTTGGTGGTGTAGAGCCTAAAAAAACGCCGGAACAGATTACGGCAGAAGCAACATTTAAAGATCGCGGTGATATGTCTTTGGTTCTCGGACGCGGTAAATTAATTGATGCAGTGCTTGAGACGGCAATAAATAGTGATCTCGGCGGTGAAATAAGAGCCATTATTAGTAGAGACGTATTTTCTGAGAAAGATAAAGTTATATTGATACCGAAAGGATCAAAAATATTTGGTAAATATGCAACCTCAACTTCATCAGAAAGTTACGGTAGAGTTTCTATAATATGGGATAGAATAGATTTAACCAGCGGTTATACTATAGCATTTGATTCACCTGCGGTTGATAATTTAGGTAGACCAGGGATACAAGGAAGAGTCGATAATAAATATAAAGAACAATTTGCAAATGCGGTTTTACAATCCGGCTTTAATATAGGTCTTGCTAAAGTCCTTGATAAGTTGGTGCCGCCTCCTATAGACTCGCAAGCTGCAGCAACTAATAGTGCTACAGCTACACAATTATTAAATACTGCTCAAACTATTGCAGCTAATACCTCGATGGATGTAAATACTAGGATAGTTACAATTTGTACTAATGTACTTGCTGCTATTACCGATAAAACTTCGACTACTTATACTACTATGACTCAAGCATGTACAACAGCGCAAGATCCTTCGTCAGCAAATACTGCCGATCAGAGATTATCTAAGTTAGTACAGGCAGTTAATACGGCAGCTTCAAGTTTGCTTACTACTACGTCTATAGCATCAACTCCGACGCAAGCACAGCAAGCT
>JAPYLE010000134.1 GCA_027293795.1 Rickettsia endosymbiont of Ixodes persulcatus | reverse complement strand
AATTCAAACCCTAAATGTCCATTACCTTCTGTAGTAAAATCTCCTCTTTTTGCTCTAAAGTAACAAACTATTAGAAATATAGTACCTATAATTACATGAGCTCCATGAAAACCAGTGGCTAAATAAAAATTAGAAGCATATATGCCATCTGTAAATTTAAACGCCGCATGATAATATTCATATGCTTGCATAGTTGTAAAAAATATTCCAAGCAATATAGTAAGAGCGAGTGCGGTTACACAATCTTTTTGATTTTTTTCCTCTAAGGCGTAGTGAGCCCAAGTAACGGTAGTGCCTGATAAGAGTAGTATTAAAGTATTGATAAAAGGAATATCAAACGGATCAAAAGTTTTAATTGTGGGCGGAGGCCAAACTCCTTGCTTTACAACCCATACACCGTCTAAAAGACCTGCGGGTGATAGACTTGATTTACAAAAAGAAGCAAAAAATACACCAAAAAATACTATTTCCGTTAAGATAAACAACGCCATACCTATTTGTAAACCTTTTCTAACCGGTATTGTATGTTGGTGTTCTACTATTCCTTCTTTTACTACGTCTTGCCACCAAGAATATAAACAGTAAACTACTGAAATAACTCCTGCAGATAAAATATATACATTAAATTTGTAGCTATGCATAAACGAGACACCGCCTATAACCAAAAGAAGTAAAGCAAAAGATGTAAGGACAGGCCAAGGGCTTGGGTCTACTATATGGAATAAGTGCGATTTTGTAATAGGATGCGAATTATTTAAAATTATTTTTTGACTCATATTTTTATTTTATATTTCCTAATTATCGCCAATAACAAACTACAAAAGTAATCCGCTATTCGCATGAATTAAAATAAATATAAATTATTATTGATGTAAAAGCAAATTCTAGAAGCAGATTATATAGAAAATATACCTCGTAACTCAAAATTACATTATTTATTATTAATGATAACTAAAACCTCTTGGCTCTTTATATTATTCAACTAATATATAGACCGCTAATAATGTTTAAGCTCCATTGTTGCAAGAACAATCTGTCAAAACTTAATATTAAGTTATGCCAGGGGTCTATTATTATAATCATACGCATCAAGTTAAGCCATAATTGTTAATAATTTTAGTGTATTTAAGGAAGATAATCTGGTTTTACGATATTTATCTTTCAAAGAAAATTTTCCCCAATCTATAATTAATTTCTTAAGGAACTGCTTTAAATCA
>JAPYLE010000133.1 GCA_027293795.1 Rickettsia endosymbiont of Ixodes persulcatus | reverse complement strand
TAATGGATATTTTATGAGTACGGTTGGAAAACATAGAGATGAGAAAAAATTACGCAACTATGTAAAGAATCAAGGTGCGGATCGACCATCATATAAAGCTTTTCATCAGAAGCAACTAAAACCTTTTTAGATACCTCGCAGCTCTGCTGCGAGGAGTATCATTAAAGCTACTTTTTTGTAATTCAAGTAAGCATTGTCGTACTCGTTCTTGACACACGCCTAGAGGGACTCTTGAAAGAAGTGATAAGTTTCCTGAAGTTCATCAATGCTATTATTATGATAGCTTTGCAAGCGGAAGACTATTAGAGATAGTAGCTGTCTTGCAGTTTTGCTTAAGATTTTACCATTATTAGAGGTCAGATTATTCCATTCAGGTGGAATAAAATTACCAACAAAATTGTAGAAAATAGTGGGATTTTTATCACCGTCATCATGGATTGCACAATCAGGAGTGAAATGTGAGCAGCATATAGTGTGCATAAGACCTCAACTTAAACATCAGTTTATAAGAGGCACACAAGGCAATTATAGTACTATTTTTCAAAATGCAAGGAGCACATATACTGAGCATACGGAGTATGGAGATAAAATTAGCAGATTAAGAAAAGCTAGGAGGTAAGGTGGTGGGTGATGGGGGAATCGAACCCCCGACCTTTACGATGTCAATCTAAAAGCCTCTTTTACCACACTTTTCTGCTTTTTTCTCATATACTAATTTGTAGCTCATAATCCTAGTATTTAATGGGTTTTCCTTAATTACCAAAATTATAGGCTTAACTGTAGTAGAGTTGCAATTATTTGTCAATATTAAAAAAATAGTACAAATCTAAAAATAACATGTGGATATGATGAGCATATAGTTAGTGCAAATTCATGATCAATTTTTAGCTTGTAAATATACCTGGACCTTTTGAATTTGATAAGAAATTATAGCAACTATTGGTTATTTAATTGTATATAGTTAGGATAAATTATCATGTTTTAAAGTATAATCCTGTTTAACATAAGATTTGTTTTGCTGAGTAAAGCATACTACAGTTTAATTATATATGAATTAAGCTGTGGGAGGATTTATGTCAGTTAAATCACTATTGTTTACTAAAGAAGCATTACATGAAATTAAAGCTCCACAGGCAAAACGAGATGTATATAAAGATACCAAAGAAAAAGGATTATTGCTAATCGTATCATATGGTGGTAGTAAAATATTTTATTTGGGCACAGTACTTGATAAGAAATATCATAGAATTAAAATAGGTGTGTTCCCTGATCTATCAATTATTGATGCTAGAGCCAAAGCATCTGAATTAAAAGGTGAGATCGCCAAAGGATATAATCCTGTAGAAGAAAAAGCTAGATTATCAAAAGAACTGACCTTTAAGGAGCTTTATGATAAATACCTTAATGAATATAGTAAAATTAATAATAAAAGATGGAAAGATTATGCCGCTTCTGTAGATAGATATGCAAAACATTTATATCCTAGAAAAATATCTACTATTCAAAAAACAGATATTCAAGAATTATTTAATAATTTAACTAAAACCGGTAAATATGGAGCTAATAGATTTCTTGAAGTTTTAAGTCCTGTATTTAGTAAAGCAATAGAATGGGAATTATTAACAGTAAATCCAGTTATTGGCATAAAGAAGCACAAGGAACAATCCAGAGATAGGTATTTAACTAGAGAAGAAATACCACGATTTTTTACAGCAATAGCAGACGAGCAAAACAAGGTAATGCAAGACTTTTTCTTAATAGCTTTGTATACATCAGTTCGTAAGGATAATTTACTTACTATGCGTTGGGAACAGGTAAGTTTTGCTGATAAACAATTATATCTTCCAGAAACTAAAAATGGTGATCCTCACCGTTTACCTTTACTAGATCAAGCAATAGAAATATTAAAAGCCAGGAAAGAACAATCTACTAGTATGTGGGTATTTCCAAGTGAGACCAGCAGTAGTGGTCACCTGCAGGAACCAAAGAAAGCGTGGAAGAGGATTTGTAAAAAGGCAGGAATAGAAAATTTAAGGATCCATGATTTAAGGAGAACAATACCAAGCTGGATGGCAATGACCGGAGCAAATCAATATGTAATAGGACAGCTTCTAAATCATAGAGATCCAAGATCAACAGCAGTGTATACTAGACTTGCCAATGATACTGCTCGAGAATATATGCAAAGAGCCGTAAATACTATTATAAATATAAAATCTTAAATATATGTTAATTAATATATTGATGTTATAATAATTCCTGTATTAAGTTAGTTCTATAAGAACAGAAAGGCTAGAAAAGGAAAGTAGTAAAGCAATTGTTGCAACAAGCTTGGCAATTCCTTTTTTGCTTCTTCTATATTCTTAAGAATTATTGAGTTTTTGAAGATTTTACAACAATGAAGAATTTTATAATTATGAATATTAAAGAAAAAGATAAAGTACTTAGCTGTTTTGATGTAGCTAATTATTTTTTAGTATTAGTTGATAGAGAAGCAGGGGATAGTATAACCCAGTTAAAGCTGCAGAAATTAATATATTTTGCTCAAGGCATTCATCTTGCTTTATTTGATAAAGTGTTGTTTGAAGAAGAGATCAAGGCTTGGAAACATGGGCCGGTAGTACCGCTCAATATTTGGCAGCTTTAGAGATAATGTAATTCCTTTGCCCGGAGAAATAGACTTTACTATTTATGACTTAGCAACAAAAAAATTACTTCACAAAGTATATTCTTTTTATGGTGAACATTCAGCTGCTTATTTACGTCATTTAACACATAAACATTCTATTTGGTATGAAGCTATAGAGAATGCAAATAATACTATTACTAAAGAACAGATACAGGAATTTTTTAAAGCTAATATAATAAATGATATTAAAGATTATATTTTATCAACTACTAAAGCAGATATTGTACAAATAGAAAATGCTGAAGATGGGTGGTGGATGAATTATGATAGTGGCGTACCTGCTGAAGATATTACAGAATACCTTTTGAAGGTAAAGAAGAAAAAAGAAGGTAATAAAAGTTGAAAGTCATTTGGTCTGATGAAGCCCTAGAGCAGTTACAATTCTGGAAACGTACTAACTCTAAAATAAGTAATTAGAATTAATGGTTAATTTAAATTAGCTTTATTATTAAAAAGGAATTGAACCGGCACATTTTCACTATTTTCTATAAGGAAACGATAATATTGTTTTGCAAGATCCACAGCGTCATAACTACAGCAGGAGTGGATAGCAAGTTTTAAACATTCTAATTTTAACTCTACATCACTTCTAAACATATACATTGCACCAATAATTTATTCTATTAATATTAGCAAATTTATTGCTAGTTATCAACAAATTCATAGATGAAACTATAGATTCTAACTCCAAATAAGCACAGTTTTAGATGAATTACAGCTTTTTTTGTTATGGCTTAAAACTCCACTGGCAATGTAAAAATTAGGATGTTAATGTCATGACTAGCAAAACTTATCTATTAATGGAAATATCACTTAATTAATATGAATAATAATTGTGCTAATCAAAGATTATATTGGTCACTCTCTACTCCACTAAAATATATGGCCTTAAGCTTAGATGAGTGGTTAGTTATCTTACTTGGGATAGTACCTGGGATAGTGTTACTAAATAGCGGACATGCTAAGCTTGGGATGATATGCATTATAGCTGGTATTGTACTTTGTTATGCATTTAAGAAGTTTAAGAAATTATCGGAATATTTTGTACTTAAGAGTTATTTAGTCGCTAAGAAATGGCTATATGCTCCTACTTCTTATCCTAATTTGCTTGGGAAAAAGGTAGGTAAGTAATGGATCATTTATTTAAGCAAAGCTCTATTCAGCAGCTAGTTAAGTATAATCAGAGATTATTGTTTATCACATTGCTGCTTGCAGTTACGAGTCTTCTTGGGATGATTAAAACAGTTAGTACGGAAGAAAAATGGTTATTAATTCCGGCAATAGAGCCGGATCGTCGGATGATAGTATCGTCCAAGAGCTATCATGAGACCTATCTTAAAGAATGGGCAGTTTTTGTAATGAAAGAATTATTTACCACTTCACCAGAAGAAGTAGAGAGACAAATAGCAGATATAAAGGTGGTATCTAGTAATACAGAACAATTGGATAAATTTTTTAAAGAACATTTAGATTTTGTTAAAGGATCTAATGTTTCATCAGTATTTTTTCCTAAAAAAGTAAAAGTCATTGCGGATGGAGTATTAATTAACGGCACATTCCGTTATTGGTTTTCTGAGAATAAGCATGTCGCAGCTGATAAAACTTATTTGTTAACCTACAAGCGAGGAGCAAATCATTTATTATTACTTACATGTATTAAGGAAGAAGAGGCAAATAAGCAATGAAGAGTTTGAAGTCAGAATTGCAGATCTTAGTAGTTTTTGTTGGCATAATGCTTGCAAGCTTTAGTAGTAATGCTTATGGGACACATTATATGTTACATGCTGATTCTTTGTTAGAGCTGCAAATAGCAAAAGACGGTCCTACTAGAATTAATATCGAAGGAGAAAAGATTAATGATATCTTTATTCACCCTAGGGAAGCTGCAGAAATAGTAGTACATGATTCAGGTTGTTTATTTATTTTGCCGCAGCAGACCCAAGCTAAGCTTTACTTAACCCTAATTGGGGAAAATGGTACAATCCAAGATTTAATGCTGAATTTTACTAAAAGCAAACCAACACCGATTAGACTTATGAAGTTTGATTTAGAACAAGAAGTAACAAAGTTAACTAATAATAAGGAAGATAAGCATCATGAATGTAAAAAACAAAGATGTAATAGAAAAAGAAAATAATAAACAGTGTTTAAGGATAATATATAATTTATTGCCGGTATTATTAATTTTTTGTGTAAATGTAATACTATCTGAAGTAGCTTTAGGAGAAACATTAGAAGGACAGTTAGATCGCATTGGTGGGCTCTCTACCGGTAAACTTAAAACTATCGGGATATCAGGGGCAACGATTTTATCATCAATCTGGGCAGTAGTCAGGGGTAATTTAAGACTTGCCGGAGCAATTGTAGCTATTGGTATTATTTTAGGATTTTATTTAGAGTGGGTCTCTAGTGGGATGAAAATCAGTTAGATAATTAAGATATTGATTAAAAGCAATGGATCAAGATTTCAATAAGCAGGAAGAATTACAAAGTACAGTAGAAGATCATAAATTACCATCTGCATTTAGTAAAAGATTATCAGGACTCATAGAAATAATTAAAAACAGACCATTAGTTACACTAGCTTGCATAGGGGTAATAATGGTTCTGGTATTTTATGGATTTTCAGAAAGTGAGGTAAAAGCTT
Source organism: Rickettsia endosymbiont of Ixodes persulcatus (assembly GCA_027293795.1). Taxonomy (GTDB): domain Bacteria; phylum Pseudomonadota; class Alphaproteobacteria; order Rickettsiales; family Rickettsiaceae; genus Rickettsia. The sequence continues at coordinate 44,559 of JAPYLE010000133.1, read as the reverse complement.
CCCGAGGTTTACAAGAAGATAGACAATCAAGGGAAATATCCGGAATAGAAAAGGCCATAGATCCAAGGGCAAAATGGACTGCAGAAATATTAAATGAAGTCAAAAACATGCAGAATCATTTAGAAAAGCTAATCGAGAATAAATATTTAGAAACTAAAACTAAAATTGATGATTTTAGTCAAAAGTTAGAATCATTAGAGAATCCTCTTAAAGAAACTATATTATATGATGGCAATGATTTTAATAATAATCAAAAAATAGAAGATTTACTAGATAATAACCTTGAGCAAAGCATTGCTGCTGCTCCTACTGCTCCAGTAAAAAGATTACTTGGTTATGTAAAAAGAGCTGACTTAAAGGTTAAAAAAGACGTTAAAGATTATATTACTACCGGTAGCTTTGCACGGGGGTTGCTGCTTACCGGAGTAGTAGTTGGAACCGGCACTAATAATGCAGCTTCACCTGAGCCTATAATGGTAAGGCTTGTTGATACAGCTATTTTTTCTAAGGGGTATAAAACGGAGCAAATCAAAGAAGCAATTTTAATTGGTTCTTGCACTGGGGATATTTCATCAGAGCGGGCTAAATGCCGGTTAGAGACGGTATCTTTACTAAATAGTAATGGAGAGATAATTGAAAAACCAGTAGAAGGTTGGTTAATAGGAGAAGATGGTAGACCTGGAATTAAGGGAATAGTAGTTGATAGATCATCAGATGTCGCAAGGATGGCGGTGCTTAACGGCGTACTTGGCGGGATAGCACAATTTTTTCAGAACCAGGCAACAAATAGCGTATTTCCGGTGTCACCGATTACCGGTCAGCAAAATGCTTTAAAAGCTCAGGATTCTCTAAAAGCCGGTGTTTATGCCGGTACCGGTAATGCTTTAGAAAAGCTTGCTGATTTTGCAATTAAACGGGCAGAAAGCATGAGTCCGGTAATTGTTGTAGCTTCAGGTAGAGTAATAGATGTAGTATTTAGAAAAGGTTTTGATTTAAGAGAGAATAAAGAGGCTTCTAAAGTAGATAGATTACTGCCGCCAACTATTACTGATTATTCGCAAAATAGCACAAATTATAGTAATTATCAAAATTATGCCGGTAATAAAGTAACAAGTTTTACTAAGGCAAAAACTAAATTGCAAGAACGTTTTAGTAAGAATGATGATGAAATGACAGATATTGATTTGCAGTCAGAACAACAATATCCGGGTAATTTTTAATGAATAATAAAATAATTAATCTGCTGTTGTTATTAATGTTAAGCTTTATCGTTTCTGGTTGTAAGTTGATGCCATATAGAAGCGATTTTGATTGCCCGCTGCCCCAAGGACTAAAATGTAAATCTTTATATGAAGTAAATAAAATGGCAGATCTTGATATGTTTAATCCAAATAATAATAATGATAAGCCTAATTTTAAATCGAGATGCTTTGGAAGGTATAATAATGATATCAGGAATTGATAAAGATTTTGCTCGGGAAAGACTAGCTAAACATTTTGTTTATGAATCATATGATGAGGAGAGTAGCTTGTTTTTTAATAGGGCTTCAGTAGGATTTGTCCTGCTTGGCTGGCCATTAGTTGGAACAAGCTTGCAAGCTCAAGGAGAGATAGCTGAATTTTTAAAAAGTGATGAGAATTTACCGGTAGGAAGTAGTTTTGAAGTATTGATGATTGGCTCTGATCATATAAGAGAATATCTAGATAACTGGCAATTACATAGAAAAGGCAGCATCTTTGCTGAGCTTAGCAGTAGAAGAACAAAATTTTTGCAAGCAAAAGCAAAGGAAGAGGGAAATATAAAAGATGTTGTTTTATTAATTTCAGTTACTATTCCGACGCTGACGATTGATATTAATGAGATGATACGAAGAAGAGAAGTACTGCAAGATACATTTAAATCAATTGGCCTTACTACCTACAATGTTGAGGCAACATTGCTATTAAAATTTGTCCGTTTAATATTTGGCTGGAGAGAAGAAGAGCATCCTGAACTTAACCTTTGCGAAATATTATCTGAGCAGATTTTACCCGGTAATTTTTCTTTATATGAAAAGGAAGATTATGTAAGTCTTAATGATAATCAAATATTTATCGCTCTAGAGGCAGGAAAAAGACCTTCTGAGTGGCGTTTATCAGCCATGGATTTGTTTTTAGGTAACGCACTAAGACGAGATGAATATATTAGAGCAAATTTTCTGATTCATTTTGGTTTGCAGATTATACCAAATCAATTAGTTGCAAAAACATCTGCTATTACTAAAAGAGAAGCTTTAGAGAGAAATATTAATGCTGGAATGGGTAAGTTTTTTCCTAATCTGCAGTACGAGGCACAAGATTTAGCAGGAGCAGTAGCGTGCTTGCAAAACGGCGATAGAGTAGTAAATATCCACTTAAATATCATTATGTGGGATCAGAAGAATAAAGCCAAAGGATCAGCATCACAGTTTTGCTCACATATGCGAAGAAGTGGCTGGTATTTTGTCCCTTGTAAATATGATCATTTAGCAGTAGTGCTTGCTAGTTTACCGATGCAGTTAGTTGAAGCAGCACCTAATTCTTTAATGGGTAAATTTAATAGATTCAATAACATATTTAATAAAAAGACTCGGGGAGTCGGCATAGCATTATCAAATCTTGGTAGAGGCATAAGGACTATTGCCTCAGAAAGTAAGGTGTTACTGCCTATCATTGGTGAATGGAAAGGGGATTTAAGCTCTCCTGGAATGCTGCTTACCGGTAGAAGAGGACAGATAATGTATTGGTCGCCCTTTGGTTCAGCATTAATTGGTTCAAATTTATATAGCACAGCTGCAGCTCCCAATGAAAATTTTAATCTTTGTATAGCAGGAGTACCAGGATCTGGTAAATCAGTGTTTATGCAGGAGTTAATGCTATCAATTTTGGGTATAGGCGGCAAAGTATTTGTTCTTGATTATGGTAGATCATTTAAAAGAACTTGTTTGTTGCTGGGCGGTAATTATATTGAATTTGATGTAAAAAATCCTATTTCTATTAATCCATTTTCAGAAATTCCGGCAGGCGGCAGCGAAGATTCAATTGAAGCACAAGCAGATTTCCTCGCAAGTTTTCCATCGATTTTAGCTACCATGGCAGCACCTCAGTATGGCACTAATGATTTGCAGCAACCAATGCTGCAAAAAGCCTTAATAGCCGTTTGGCAAGCAAAAGGAGCAAGAGCTGAGATCACTGACATAGCAGATTGGTTGCTTAAAAGAGAAGAGTCTTATTCGCAAGAACTTGGTAATATGTTATTTCCATTCATCAGAGATGGACAATATGGCAAGTTTTTTAGTGGTAAGGCAAAATTATCACTAAATTCAGATATAGTAGTAATTGAAACTGATCATCTTCGTAGTAGCCCGGCACTACTTGCAGTAATTGTACAAATCATGATTGTGCATATTAACCAAGCAATGGTTAAAGGTGATAGGAAGCGTCCATTTTTAATCATGATTGATGAAGCATGGAAATTACTATCTGGCAAGAGATCTGGAGAATTTATTGAAGAAGCAGGTAGAATTGCAAGAAAATACAATGGCTCAATTACTCTTGCTACTCAGCAATTAACTGATTACTTCAGGGAAGCAGGATCTGCTGCTGAAAAAGCTTTTGAGAACTCATCACATAAAGTTATTCTTAAGCAAAATCCTGAGAGCTTTAAAGCAATGAGAACAAACCCTAAGCTTGCAGGTTTTGTAGATGAGGATTGGAAGCTAAATTTACTGCAATCAATTCATTCAAACCCGCCGCATTATAGTGAAGTAGCGATTTATGGACCAAGTGTTCATGGAGTAGTAGCAAGGTTAATGTTAGACCCATTTACTCTGATGCTAACATCTACTAATGCTAGGGATTACCAAGCTATAGAGGATAGAATGATTCAAGGCTTAAATGCAACGGATGCAATTAATAGTATCATGGAAGAGCGAGGCTTGGCTTAAAGTGATTAGAAAATATGGGAAGATATTTAGCTCTAAAAATTATTATAATCAGCTTTTTTATTTTATTTTATTTTTAGCGATATTGCAAGTCAGTAATGTGAATGCAGATGGTGTTAATAAGCTTGGCAAAAGTAAAAGCAGTAAAATATTAGATTATGGTGTTAGAGGTCATATATTTCCCATTATTGAAGAATCTTTACTAGAGATAATTATGGCGAGGCTCAAAATAGTAAAACAAAATGGAAATTTAGAGAAAATACAGGAAGAATTTCAAAATAGAGCAAAGCAAAAAATCTCTAGACCAACTCCTGTCTTAGCTCTAGTAAAAGCAAATAAAAACCGTAGCTGGTACTATGATCCAAGCTTTATACAAAAGACAGATATAAAAGATCAAGCGGGAAACATCATAGTAAAAGCTGGAACAAGTGTGAATCCTTTAGAAAAAATAAGTTGGGGGGAGCTATTGATATTTATTGATGGAGATGATGAGCAGCAGGTTAAGTGGGCTAAATTACAAATAGGAAGATTAGTACTTACTAAAGGAAACCCTATAGAGCTTGGGCAAGAATTAAACAAGCAAATATTTTTTGATCAAGGGGGTGTGCTTACTACTCGTTTTAAGATAAAAGCTATTCCAGCTATAATAGAGCAAAAAGGGATTTTATTAAAGATTAGTGAAATAAAGATTAATTGAAATATTATAGTATTTGAGTAAAAATTAAGGTGTGAATAAAAACTGATAAAATCCGGAGGTAATCTATGAAGAAATGGCAATTACCAGAAGCAAAGAAAAATTTAGAAAAGATAATAGATCATGTATTACAAGGTCGGGTGCAAGCAATAGTAAAGCCTAGCGGGGAAGTAGTGTATCTAATAGCAGGTGAGAAAAATAATATGATAGCAGAGCAACCAAAGGTAGTGTATCAAGCAAATACAGCTTTAGTTACTTCTGAAATATACAAGTAATAATGAAGTTAATAATGTTTATTATAATTATTTTGCTTGGTAATTATAGTTATGGATCAATTGGCTGCGTAGGCAGGTTTGTAAATCCAATCACTGATGTTTGCTGGAAATGTTTATTTCCAATTACTATCGGAGGAGTAAAAATTGTATCAAGTTCTATGGCTGATACTAATAACCCAAGGCAAATTGTTTGTTTTTGCCCTAAGCCTTCGATTCCGATGCCAGTTCCTGGTATTCCAATTGGATTTTGGGAGCCTGTAAGACTGGTGGATGTAACTAAATCCCCTATGTGCATGGTAAGTCTTGGAGGCATTAATCTTGGTACTAGCATGCAAAAAGGTGTTAAGGATGATATAGAGGGAAGTAGCTTTTATCATGTTCATTGGTATATATATCCGGTTATTTACTGGCTTGAGATCTTACTTGATTTTGCCTGTTTAGAGATGTCACAAGTAGATATCGCATATTTAACTGAATTTGATCCATTATGGGGAGATGATAACAAGGCTGCTATATTAAATCCTGAAAGTTTATTATTTGGCAGTATTATAGCTCAAAGTGCATGTATAGCTGATTGCATTAGCTCTAGTTCTGGTAATCTTTCTAACGATAGGGTGTTTTGGTGCTGTGGCTGTCAAGGATCTCTTTATCCCTTTACCGGTACAACTAGCTCTCATAATGGCGGAGTTGGATCTTCTGCATTAATAGTAGCTAAATTTATGGCTAAGTTACATAGGGAATTGTTACTCTGGGGGTATATGGAAAGAGAAGGATTATGTTCTAAATATCCAATGCCAATAATCAAAAAGAGCCAATATAGACTGCAGATGACTTATCCTATACCAGAGGTGCATTCTTGTAAAAAAATTGGTGAGACTGAAATTACCTGGCAGCAGGGAAGAGAATTTCCTGTTAAAGGTGAAGATTTTGGTTATTTGATTTGGAGGAAAAGAGCCTGCTGCCTCTTTTAAGGCTATAATGATATGACAAGATACAGAAAAATATGCAATTTAACCTAAAAACAATAATTTTAACTTGTTTACTAATATTAGGTAGCACAAGTTCTTTGGCACAACCAGAAGTATTGTTACATAATATAGTACAACCTAAATTAGAGACTAAAACATATAATCAAATCTACATTTTTGTTTCATTTTCAATGCCTGATTCAGCATTAAAGAGTTATTATATTGAAGCGGAACAAGCAGGAGCAAAACTTGTAATGCGAGGTTTAAAAAATAACTCTTTTTTAGATACTAAAGCAAAAGCTGATGAAATTAATATTAGTTTTAATATTGATCCCAATCTATTTGAGGAATATCAAATTACTTCTGTACCAGCAATAATAGTGAATAGTGAAGGTAAGGGAGTAAAAAGACTAACTGGTCACATATCATTACATGATGCATTAGAAATTATGAACAAAGAAAATTCATGAGGTTCACATTTTTATCAATGATTATTGTATTGTTCAGTTTTAATGCAATTGCTAATATTCAAGATAGTTATAATCAAGCAATAGAGTATCAAAATAGTATTAGGCTTGGTAATCCTGATCAAATGGGCAATAAAGTAATATTTGATAAAGACACAGATATTTCAAATTTACGTAATATGAGTAATCAAGATTTAACAAAGCAAGGTAGTCAAATGTTAAATAATAGTTCAGCAGGTCAATTACTACAACAAAGTGAGCTTAAAAAAATAGATGCTTCTCAAGAATACGACCTTAATGCTCAAAATCCATTAATTAGTAATTCAGCTAAGATTGAGGCAGATCCATTAAGTCATACTGAAGGGACTGCACTTAATGCTAGTGAAAAAGTAATTAAGACTAAAATTAGTAAGAGTTGCAGCGAAGGAGTAGAATTTGAAGTAGATATTATCAGGAATCTCATACTAGATGCTGAATTAATAGATAAATGGGGAGATTGGCAAGATAAAGCAATAGCATTTTCAGGTTCTGAGATAAGTAACAGTTATCGTCACTGGCTTTATCCTGTCTTTTGGAAAAAGAAAAGACATTTCGGTAAGCGTAAAACAATATACAGCATGCATATGCATAATAATCAAGCAATAATGCTTGATGTAAGAGCAGCAATTGCCGGTAAGTTAAATGTTTCTCTTGATCATATTGATACATATATCGGCATTTCTCCTCAAGGAGAAGGAGCATTAACTGAAGGCTGGGATAGAGATATAGTTAAGTGGGATAGATATGTTTTTACTTATAAATATCGTGATAAAATCAAGGAATTTAGAGAAAAAGGTGAATACTTCCAAATAGTAAATGAGCTTTCAGAAACTTTGGTTGAGGAAAATGAATGCCATGAAATAAATCGCATATGTCTTGAAGCTGGTAATAAATTATTTTTAAATCAATATAATGTTAATCGTCCATGCTGGAGTGAGCAAATTAAATATCAATGTAGTAGTGAGCCAAAATATGGGTGTGATCATTTAAAGAAGCAAGCTTGTGAACTTGCAAGGAGCAATTGCGTTAAACAATCTACGAGTATTTGTTTGCAATGGAGGCGAGATTACATATGTATGGCCCAGAAAAAAGAGCTTAGCTCTTCTATAGCAGGATCACAAATGTTTTGTTTAGGAGGGGATTGTCATACTGCAACTATTGTGCCAAATAATGATATTGCAAGTATTGGGCACCTTGCCATGTTAAATGAAATGAAAAAAGATATGCAGACAAATCTGGTTATGGTTTTTAAAGGTACAAGTGATAGTTGTCGTAAAACAAATATCGGTAATTTTCTTAATTGTTGTTCTGGGTTCAAAGGTTGGGGTAAGGATCTAGGGCTTAGCAGATGTAATGCAGAAGAACAAGCCTTAGCCTTAAAAAGAGCAAAAGGTCAGTGCTACTATGTTGGTACATATTGTGCTAAGAAAGATCCGATATTTAAGAAATGTATTACCAAAAAATCTACTTATTGTTGTTTTAATTCAAAACTTGCACGAGTATTTCAGGAACAAGGCAAAAAACAATTATCTATTAGTTTTGGCACGGCACAACATGCTAATTGCAGGGGGTTTACAGTAGAAGAGCTGCAAAGAATAGATTTTTCTAAATTTGATTTAGAGGAGCTGTTTAGTGATTTACTTGATCACGCTAAAAGTAAAATGCATAAGAATTTTCCGCAGCAACTAAAAAACCAGATGCCTATAATGCAACAACAAAGATTTAATAATAATCATACTGATTCAAATTTATCCTATTAAAATAATGAAGTGGCTGGTAAACATAGCAAATAAATCATTACTAGCCATTACATTACTAGTAATTAATTTATGGTTATTAATCAATGATTGGTCAAATCATGCATTTGCTGGTACTATGGAGTTAGATAGTAGTAATAAAAATGAAATGATTAGATTTAATGTAAATAATCAGTTTTGGCAACAACCCCAAGGGTTTTTATGGTATAATGAGGATCATGCTTACAAGCCAGGAATATTAAAATTTTCTCAAGATAAAAAAAAGCAAGAGCCAGAACTTGAGCCTTATAGCCAAAGGATAGAAGCTTTAAAGAAGGAATTTAATAGAGCACAGCACAAAGCCTTAGATGATCCTACTCTTGAAAATGTCATTATTGTTCAAAGGTTACACAAACAAATTTTAGAAAAATCACATAAATTTGCCACCATGTGGCAACTAGCAACGATATTAGATTACAAGCTAGTAAACATGGATGAACCAGTAAATTCCTTACATAAAAAATTATATGAAGTAAGGCAAGAAGAAGAAAACAGCAAAAAACTAAAATTTTTAGCTAAGAATTGGGGATTAATTCTGCAAATAAATCAAGGATGCAATTACTGCCAGGTATTTACCCCTATTGTAAGAGAATTTGCAGATAAATATGGCTTTCAATTAATTTTTGTAAGTAATAGTGAAACTAGATTTCAAGGGATGCCAACCATTAAAGATACCGGTTTATTACAAACACTAAATCCTGCAAAGCTTGTACCGGTATTATATTTAGTCGATAGCAGCGGCAAACAAATATATCTAATTGCAAAAGGCATTATTAGTGAAAATAAAATTTCTGAAAATATTTTATTGATAGTGCAGTACTATAATGTACTAAAGGTTAGTGATTATGATTGGTAACAATAAGTTTAGAAGAGTGATCTACATAAAACATGTGATGCATATTTTCATGATAGTTTTATTGTTACAAGCGACAACATCTTATGCTTGGGATTTACAGGATGTATTTGAAGGGATGAGTGTTAATGTAACGAAACCTGGTTCATATCAATCTCAAGCTGCCGGCTATTATGCAGCAGGAGGACTATCAATGCGGACTAGTAAAACAGCTTTTAATCCGATCTCTATAACTCCGCCAACACTGACCATGAGCTGTAGTGGTATTGATTCTTATCTTGGTAGTTTTTCTATTATTGCAGGAGATGAGTTAGTACAGCTGATGAAAAATATAGGTTCGCAAGCAAAAGCTTATGCATTTTCATTGGGCCTTAAGACCTTTGCTCCGCAAATAGAAAATGCCCTAAAAGATTTAAGAAATCTTGCTATGGAAATGAATCAATTTGCTAAGGGCGATTGTGAAATGACTAAGGCTCTTTTTGCTTCCATTTTGCCTAAAGATTCAGCAGTGAGAGAATCAGTTTGCAAGGATTTACAATCCAGCTCTGGCTTTGATTATTTTGCTGCCGGTAAAAAATGTAGAAATGATCTAGAGCAGAAACAAGCTTTAGCGAATATCCAAAATAAAGATCCAGAGCTAATGCTAGATAATTATAATATTTTTATCAGGGCAGCAGAAAAAGCAGGGATTCCTGAAAATATGAGAAATGCCATTATGTCAATGACAGGAACTATTATAGTTCGAGATAATAATGTCTATTTCTTTGCGTCACTTGCTCAAGATGAAAAGAGCTGGATTGCTCATTTAAAAGGCGGAGAATCAGCCTCAATTTATACTTGTGATAATATTCATTGTTTAAATCCAGCTCTAAGACGCAATATTAGTATTGCTCCAGATCAATCATATCAAGGCAAGGCTAAAACAAAACTAGATGAATTAAAGAGTAAACTTACAAGTAATAACGAGTTTAGTAATGCAGACATATCTTTCCTATCTTCAATAGGAGAAGCATTTCCAATATATGATTATATTACTTTAGAGGCAATATCAGGAGTTACTATTTTAGATAGCTCCTCAGAATTAGTGGCTAGTTACAGCTTGTTGCAGCATTTAAAGGAGGTAGTCTCTGAGGTCAGAAAAGCAGTAACTATGCTAAAATCCAAGCAAGTAGCAGATCATCATTTAACTGCCTACTTAAAAGCTTTAGATCGAGTACAACTTTTTGCTCAGGAGAAATGGAGCAATATGCTAACAAGTAGTGATCAGATTGATAGAAGAGCAAGATTAATAGAACAACATTTAATTGCTAAAGAGAGGGCTTAAAAATTAATTATAAATTAAAATTAGATGAGCAAGCAGATAAGCAGTACAAAAATAAGCAAAGCAGATAAAAATTAAAAAGAATATGGCAGATTACGTAATACATACATTTGGTGGAGGAGATATATTATGGCAAGTTTTTAATGGCATAGGAAGAGTATTTGCCTCAAATAGTGAATATTTTACTCCGGTAGGTAAATTTGCTTTAACAATTGGCGGTATTTGGGCAGCAACTCGTGCTATTTTTAGAGGTAATATTGGTATTTTTGCCATGGAGTGGTTTTTTCCATCCTTATTTATTTTTATTTTTTTATTTGCTCCAAAAGCAAATGTATGGCTTAAGGATGAAATATCAATGCAGGCTCCTGTTAAGATCGACAATATCCCAATAGGTGTTGCTTTTTTTGCCTCTATATCATCAAAAATAAGTTATTTAGTCTCAGAAATGCTGGAAAAACACTTGTTACCTCCTGATGAAGGGTTATCAGGCAGGAAGAATGGGATTATGTTTGGAGCAAAAGCTATCGGTAAAATCAAGGATATTCAAATAGAGGATCCAGTAACTTTAAGCAATACAAAAGAATTTTTAAGACAATGTTTTATGAAACCTTACATCATCGGCAATATTTTAGGTAAAAAAGCAGAAGCACAAAGAGCCAGTGATATAATTGCTTTTATTCAGCAAAATATACCCAATAATTTTGGTATATATTATAAAGATCCAAGTAATTCTGCTATTTCTTTTAAAACCTGCAGGCAGGTAACTCCTCTAATTAAGGTAGCTGTTAATAAAGAATTAAATGATGGCTTATTGACTCAATTTGCAAATATCATAGGGATTAGCTCGGGTAAGCAGGAGATGTTAGCGAGTAGATTAAAAGCTATGACTTCTGATACGTTAAAATATCTTAAAAAAGAGCAAACAGATATTCACCAGTGGATGAGGCAAGCAATGTTACTTAATGCTAATCGTGAAGCTTATGATGACTTGCGGGAAAAATTCTCACTTTCTAGAATATATCCTCAGTTAGTTAGTATGAATGCTACCCGCGGGTTATTTCAGCAATCATTTTCTTACCTGGTTGCAGGAGAGATGGCAGCAAATATAATGCCTATCTTACAATCAGTATTTTTTGCCTTGGTGATTTGTCTCATTTTCGTAGTATTTCCAATGTCACTACTGCCGGGCGGTTATACTATCTTTAAGACCTGGATAACCTTGATTATTTGGGTAACTAGCTGGCCAGTATTTTTTACCGTGATTCATTGTTTAGGAATGATTAGCCTATCTGGTAAATCTGGCACAAGTCACCTTACTGGTTTAAATATCTTATCGCAGGGGAGTTTTTCAGAAATGGTGCTGCATGAGTTTGCAACGTTTCAGATGTTAGCAGCTTCAGTTCCGATGTTATCCTGGGCAGTATTAAAGGCGTGTGCCCATGCAACTACTACTTTAGCCAATCAATTTTCTCCAGTACCGGTTGCAAGTAATATTGGGGCTAATATTGCTGATAATAACCTCTCTATGGATAATTACAACATCGGTAATAGAACAATTGCCCAGCAAAATCTTACCCCAACTCTGCAATTGGCAGGAGGAATTATTGATGATGGAGGAATGAGAGTCACCAGTACTGATAGTGGTAGACAAGTGCTGACTCAAGCAGTAGACTCACTTGTTAACAATTACCGCTCCTCTAAATTATTGCAGGATAGTTATCAATCTCAGTTTATGAGTTCACAAAGTTATCTTGACTCATTAAATGATAGATATAGTGATTTAACTACTACAGGAAATTCTATAGCAACTGAAATAGGCAAGAGATTAAGCTATGAAGAAGCAAAATCCATTGGTATTACTGATAGCCAGTATCTAGCCTTGCAACAGATGAATTCAGACAGCACATCTGCTACTGATCATACTGGTAGCAGTAATAGAAAGGGAACTAGTATTAGTGCAAATATAGGTTTAAATGTACCTAGCATAGGAGGAGTAACAGTTCGAGCAGATAATGATCAAGGAAAAGAACGAGGAAAATCAGTAAATCAACAGCAATCATATAATGAAGCATTATCTAAGATTAAAAGTGCTACTAAGGATGGAAGATTAAGTAATGCAAATAGTAACGTGCAATCGCTTAGTAATAATCTTAATAGTAACTTCTCTGAGCAACAATCTGTAGGGCAAGAAATAGCAAGAACTAAACAAAATATCGAGCAATTAAGCTATAATATGAATTATATAGCACAAAACTCGGCTGTTATTGATCGCAATTTAAATGAACCAGTATTAAATGCAATAGTTGAACAAGATATCCCTGGAGTGAACAGTAAAGAGCAAGCAGCGGCGTGGGTCAGTATTCATCAAAAAGAGGCTGAACAAATAGCGTTAGATATAGCTAAAATTAATAACACTGTACCGCAAAACTTAAATTCTGAAAGTAATATCAATATCCCATCTAAAGAAAGCTTGCGATCAAGTTTTGATAAAAAAACTAAACAGTTAAATGACCAAGCTGCTATTAGTAGTATTGATGACAGAAGAAATGATATTTATGATACAAGTTTAGAACAAATGCTTATTCAAAGTGCAGATAATAATGAAGTAGAAAACATAAAGCTTCTTGATCAGTTATCTGCTAAAGTAAAAAATAAGAAGGAACAGATCGAAGATGAATTTAATAAAACTCCTGAATCAACGATTGTCAGAACTGGCCAGCAAATAGCGGATAATCTTGGCATTAGTGATAAGGCAATAAAGAAAAGAAATATTAAACTACCAGGCTATAAAAATGAAAATAATTGAGAAAAAATTTATGCAAAACATCAAAAAATTAGCATTCATATTTATCTTATCATTAATATTTTTCAGTAGTGCTTTTGCAGAAAACTTGATCAATCCTACTAATGCAAAACAACAACAAATTGATCAACAAAGCAAAATTCAGGATTCAAATATTTTAGCTGAAGAATATTTAAATATTGGTAAATCTTTTTATAAATTAGGAAAATATCAAGAAGCAATAAAAAATTTTGATTTAGCTATTAAATATAAACCTTACTACGAAGATGCTTATAACTATAAAGGAATGGTCTTAGCTAAGTTAGGAAAATATCAAGAAGCAATACAATATTATAATTTAGCAATCAAATATGGTTCTAGTTTTACAGAAGCCTATAATAATAAAGGTAATTCTTTAAATAAATTAGGTAGATATCAAGAAGCAATAAAAAATTTTGATCTTGCACTAAAATATAATTTGCATTTTGCGGTAGCATATAATAATAAAGGTAATTCTTTAAGTAATTTAGGAAAGCATCAAGAAGCAATAGAAAATTGTGATCTTGCCTTAAAATATAACCCAAGATATCCAGAAGCATATTATAATAAAGGAATATCCTTAATGTCTTTATGGCAACATCAAGAAGCTATAAAAAACTATGATTTAGCTATTAAATATAAATCAGATTATGCAGATGCTTATAACAACAAAGGTGCAACTTTAATAAACTTAGGCAAGTATCAAGAAGCAATTGATACTTGTGATATAGCCATCAAATATCAGCCCCATTGTGTAGAAGCATACTATAACAAGGCTATCTCTTTGAACATATTAAAAAAATATCAGGAAGCAATAGAGAATTGTGATTTAGCAATCAAATATGATCCTAATTATATTGCAACGTATTTGGAAAAAGGAATAGCTCTTAGAAAATTAGGTAAATATCAAGAAGCAATTAATAGCTATGATCTAGCTATTAAGTATAAATCTGATTATGCTGAAAGTTACTTAGAAAAATGCATTACATTGATTAGCATGGGAAAACAAAAAGCAGCTAAAGAAAACTTTAGTTTAGCTCTTAAATACAAACCTAATCTGATAGAAGAATATGAAGCAATAATTAAAGCTTTAAGAGCAGTAGGTAATGATCTTATGGCTGATGAGTTTGAAGAAAAATTAAAGATATTGAAAAATAATTTATAATTCTATGCAACCACAAAATCAAAATAATTTTACTCGTGGTTCACAAATTTTTGCTCATCAGCTACGAATGTTTAGTCAAGGCAGTATCAATGCTTTAATAGTTGGATTGGTATTTATTGTATCTTGGCTAATATGGCGAGTATTTCAGAAATTATCTTTGCTCAGTCTATATTATTTTATTATAGAGCGATATGTACAATTAAAACTTGCTATAGGACAGCATTTTTATCCATTACAGCAAATAGGCATCAAATTTTATTATATAGAACACCAAGTGTGGGTTTATTGTAATGCTGAAGAATTTGTACATAAATTTTGGCATGTTACACCACATGCCCATAGTATCAATGAATTTTGGGCGTTTTTAGTACATTACGCATTGCAAGAATCTTTGATTGCTTTTACTATTGGAATATTTGCAAGTTTTATATTTTTTATTTATCGAGGTAAGCAAGCGATTATAAAAGATAAGATCAGAGGAGCAGATTTTATAGAAGCTAAAGCTTTAGCAAAAATGCTTTATAAAAACAACAAGGCTGCTAATATTTGTTTTTCTGGGTTGCCATTAGTGCAAAATAGTGAAAGAAAACACATTCTTATTACTGGTACTACTGGTAGCGGTAAAACTAATATGTTAAATGAGCTATTGCCTCAGATTAGGAAAGAGCATGGTAGAGCAATCATTGTAGATTTAACAGGTAGCTTTAATAAGTTTTTTGATCCCAAGTCTGATACAATGCTTAATCCATTTGCAGCAGGAAGTAGGCACTGGCTGCCATGGAATGATTGCCAAGAGATTTCTGATTTTGATGATATAGCAAGTAGTTTTAGTAGTTATAATCCTAAGATAGATGACTTCTTTGCTAAAACTGCTGAATTAGTGTTAGCTGAAGGATTAAGATTATATCAAGATAGCAGAGATATTAAAAAGTTAATTAATGCTATAACTTACTCAAGTAATAAAGAATTTGCTAGCATCTTTAAAGCAACTGCTGTGTCAGGTATTATAAGCAGTAGTGCTCCTGAAACATCTGCCAGTATTCAGGCAACTATTAGTAAGAATATTGCCTCATTAAAACATTTAGAGCCTAATGGTAGTTTTAGTATTAGAAAATGGTTTAGCGAAGAAAAAAGCTGGCTGTTTATTACAGCTGCTCCTAATCAGAGAGTAACACTTAGACCATTGATTTCTGCATGGATTAGCATAGCGATAAAAGCATTAATGGATAGAAACATAAATAATACCAATCAAAATATGTGGTTTATTATTGATGAGCTACCAGCTTTGCAAAAAATATCTGCACTGCCTATAGCTTTAGCGGAAGGCAGAAAATATGGTGGTTGCTTTGTTGCGGGTGTGCAGAATATTTATCAGTTAGAGGAAATCTATGGTTTTGCAGGGAGTAATTCAATGCTTGATCTATTTGGCAGTAAATTTATCTTTCGAGTAAGTGACCAGCAAACAGCTCAAAAATCTGCTTTAATGCTTGGTGAGCAAGAAATTATCGAAACTCAAGAGAATCTCTCTTATGGTGCTAACTCTATGCGTGATGGAGTAAATATGCACAGCTTAGAAAAAAGGAAGTTATTAGTAATGCCATCTGAAATTATGAACCTAGAAGATCTTACCTGTTATGTAAAACTTGTGGGTAATTTCCCTACTACTAAATTACAAATGAATTTACAAACTTGATTTCAATGCAAAAATATAGAAACCATTTTAATAGCATTTTTAAAAGATTTTAATTGTTTGATAGAGGGAATTACCTTATAAAGAAAAATCCTATTATCATGTGTAGAAGTCAAGATTTGATCTTACAGTACACTATAAATTTTGCACTTGATTGTCAGTTAACTTTTGACTGTCAGATATATAATCAAGATACAAGATTTCATTGTTCTTTTCAACAGCTAATTTTTTACTATCCTGAAAAGTTTGCATAGGAGTTTTCCCATAACAATATTTACCAGAATGAGGTCGCTCATTATTGAAATGCTCTAACCAGATATCAAGATCTAATTGCAAATCATCTAATGATGTATAAATCTTTTTACGCATAGCTGTATCAAAGAATTCTTGTTTCATGGTTTTATTAAAGCGTTCACACATACCATTAGTTTGAGGTGAATATGCTTTAGTTGTAGTATGCTCTATACCTTCTATACTGAGAAATAATTCAAAAGCATGATGCTCTATATTACCCTTATATTCTGACCCACGATCTGTAAGAATACGAAGCATTGGTATCCCTTGGTTATCATACCATGGCAACACTCTATCATTAAGCATATCAGCGCTCGTTATTGCAGTTTTTTCAGTATATAGTTTAGCATCAGCTACTCTGCTGTAGCTATCAATAAATACCTGAGAATAAACCTTACCTATACCTTTAAAATTACCAACATAATACGTATCCTGGCAACCCAAATAACCCGGATGCTGAGTTTCAATTTCTCCACATGCTTCTTTTTCATTACGACGTTTTTCTAATACCTGCAGTTGCGCTTCTGTAAGTACGATACCATCCTGAGCCATTTTTGCTTCTAATGCTTTAAGCCTTTTGTTGATATTGTTTAAATCATTACGTAGCCAAATTGATCTTACTCCTCCAGGAGATACAAGTATCCCGCTCTTCTTTAGTGCATTCGATACTCAAAGTTGACCATATGCTGGATATTCTATTGCCATATCCATTACTGCTTTTTCTACTATAGGATCTATCCTATTAGCGATTATTGGTTTTTTACGACTGAGTTCGTATAGAGCTTCTTCACCTCCTGTTTCATATAGTTCTTTAAATCTGTAATAACTATCTCTACTATATCCCATCGCTTTACATGCTGATGATATACTACCAAGACTCTTAGCTAATTCTAGTAAACCTAATTTTGGCTTTATTATTTTTTGATTTAAGTGCATTGTGACCTTCCATTTTTTTTATCTGTATTTTTAATACATTATTTTTATAATATGTCAGATCAAATGTCAACTAATACATATAATGCCCCTTTAAACCGCTAATTTAGTATTACGAGTTTTAGAGGTAAGCTGCGTGTAAAAAACTTTTTTGTTATTTCAGAATTTTTTATAAATGATTTTTCAAACAGCAGAGTAAATTTTACAAGAAATATGTTTACTCTAAAGAACTAATAAAAGCTTCATCAAGACCTGTTACACTAGAGATTAAAGCAATATTGCAACCTTGGGATAATAGTTTTTTTGCTATTTCTGTTTTTACTCTGATATTTTCTTCAGCTTTTCCTTCAGCTTTTCCCTTCATTTCACCAATGTGGATCCCCTCAGCTTTTCCTTTTTCAATACCTTTTTCAATACCTTTTTCAATACCTTGAATTATGCCATGCTGAATTCCCTCATCTATATATTTTTGTGCTATTGTTCTCATAATATTATCTTTTTCTTCTGTTGATAAATGTTTAACTATTATTTGTTCTAATTCTTCCTGCTTCTCTTCAGAGATCTTAGCGTCAGTATACCATAAAAACGATCTTAAGTAAATATATCCTGATTCCTTATCCATTATTAAACTTGGTTTAAATCTAGTTAAAAACTCATCCCATAATTTTAGCATATCCCTTTGGTATATATGCTTTAAAAAATACTCCATCATCCCAAGATGTTTCTTCTTCGCTATCTCATCATCAGACTGATTTTGCAAATCTACTAGTTGATAATCCTGAACCATTAGTTTCTTTGCTTGCTCTGGTTTTGTAAATAATTCCCAGAAATTTCTTGGTGCACTATATACTTCAGCACCATTATATATTAACAATGGGCAAATTAATGGTAATTTCTCTTTATTTGTCATATGACGCTCAAATAGAAGCAGCATATATTTCCATAATCTTAATGCGATCCAATAATCACAACTAGATTGAGCCTCTATTAGTACATAGACAAATGCCTTTTCTTGATCATTAGTTTTGACTGAATAAATTATGTCACTATATTTTCTTTTTAAATCATCTTCGACAAATGACTCTTTTTCTACTGTTATTTCTCTTAAATCTATTAATTCCTTAAAATCTGAGGGCAAATAATGTGCTAAAAATTCCTGGGCTGCTATCTTCTCAGTTAGAATCTTCTTTACTAAAGCATCATGTTTTAATTTTTTTGCCATATAACTTTTATTATTTGATTCGTATAGCAGTACTACTTATGGTACGCTTAAACTCTTATTCCTTGATTTAGTTTGATCTCAGATACTTGCTTTAACTCACTTTTTATCATTTTACCTATTTCTGAGCGTGGACTTATATATTGCATTACTTGTTTATCTCTTCCTATGGCATTTAAGTAATCTTCAGCAACGAGATGGCTTTTGCCTTGAAAATCATATATTACTATATCAGAAAATTTTTTATCACCAAGATTATAATTAGGATCAAATTTATTCTTCATAATTTGTAAATCTTTCTGTATCTTCTGCTCTATTGCTGCTATGCAAATCTTGTTACTGTAGAGCATACAAGAATCTATGCCTTTTTCTCTGTAGAATTGCATAGCAGTATTGATATTTTCTGTTGTACCAAACTTGGCTAAAGCTGTTATTTGCTGTTGCTGAACATTATTGAGTCCGTTATTATCATTATTTGTCAATTTTGAAAATAATAATTCTATAGATTTAATTTGTGATTTTGTACTATCATTTGCTTTTAACGATGATTGAAGTGCATCTACCTTACTATCTGATATTAATTTTGCTATTTCAGGCTCTATCAGCTTGTTGATAGATTCTGCTCCTTGGGATTTTAGCATATCATTAAAATCACCTTTTTCTGGTGGTCGTATTATTGATACTATAGCTCCTTTGCTAATTAATTCTTCCTGTGCCTTAATTACGGTATGAACTGATACTGCGTCTTTGCCATCATTATCAGCAGCAATTATTATTCTTGCTCCTTTGATAGGCTCATAGTTTCTTATATTACTTACACCTAAACTACATAGAATTTTGCCTTTAATTCCAGCTTCTTTAATACTTAAAGACGTCTCAATCCCTTCTGATATAATTGTTACATTATTTGCCGAATTATTTCCATCCTTGCTGTACGCTATGTTTTTCTGTTCTTCATGATTTTTACTAATCTCAACAAAAGAACCTTTAATTTTTCCAAAAGAACGTTTATTAACCTCAATATCAGCTTTATTATTTGTGTCTTTGTTTAAATAAATTGATTGTCCACCGGTAATATTACCATCTTTATTTCTAGTAAAAGCAATTAATGTAGGATAATATTGTTTACTATTACTATCCCACATCATATTAGTTCTAAGATCATTACTTAGTTGATATCCTGTTAATATTTTTTCAATTCCACGATGTTCTGATAAATATCTTTTTGCTACATTATTTGGCATGACATATTTTAAAGCATCTGATTTTTCATATAATATTTCTGCCCTCTTAATTTTTGCTATTTCAGATTCTTGCTCTGTTTGAATTTTAATTTGCCGCTTTTTGTTTTCTGATAAATTTACTGCTAGAGCTTTATCTCCTTTAGTTGACATACCAACCATATCTTGTAAATATTTCTTAGCTTCTACAAAATCACAATTTTTTGCTCTTTGTACTAAAGTAAATAAATCTCCTCCTTCTCCTTTACTAAAATCATACCATATGCCGGCTTTACTGCCATTTATCTTCATCGCTATTTTACCATCTTTCTCCCAGCGTAGTAACTGGCTATTTGATAAATGCTTATTTGGACTACCAAGTAAGCTTCGTCCTATTTCTTCAGCTTTAAATGATAATTTTTGTTTTAATTCCAGTGCTTTTTGTTTATTAATATAATTATAATCTATTTTATTCTTTGCCATAATATCCTCTTGTAACTTGACACTTATTGTTGTATCTTGTTTATTACAATTCGTAAGGTTATAAGAAGAGCTTTTTCGCTCTTCTTGGGCTTTATGGCTTGTGGCAAAATTTGTGCTAGTGCTTCTTAGGATTTCTGCTACTTTAGCAGATGATCTTGATCTTACTCTTAAGCGGTAATAGTTATCATTACTATGTAATCTATCTCCGATATCTTCTACTACCGTTTTAAACCAATTACCTACTTTATTGATAACATTAGGACTCTTATTTTCTTGTTCTTGAATCGCTACTAATTCTTCTAAAGTTTTAAAATTAATGCTAGATAGCCTATTATCTATTTTACTAAGTTGTGATATTAAACTGGCCGTATTCCTGGTAGCCTTCCTATTATAGTAGAGTTTTACCTCTTCTATATGTCTAGTCATTGCTACATAAGAATTCCTACTATTTCCTGCTAAATTATGTAATACATAGACATCTTTAATTGATGCTCCTTGTGCTTTATATACTGTAGAGGCATATCCATGTTTAAAGCTTACATCTTGAGGATTAAATTCTATTTCTTTCCTGCTATCTGTTTTAGCAACAAACTTATCGTTACTGACGAGAGTTATCGTTGCAAATTCACCATTTTCTATTTGTAAATCTTTATTAGTTGTCTTAAACAAAATACGATCTCCTGCCATATAATCTTCATATTGCTGAGATGGTAGATAGCGTCTATACTCTTTACCGGTAAGCAAGCCTTTAGCTTTTAGTAACTCCCTAATCCCTTGATTAATACTATCTACTTCAATATTACACATGGTAATTATTAAACGCTCATTTAGAGCAAATTTGCTATTACTCCAATCCTCAATTAATCTTGCCATTGATTCTTCTAGTGTATGATAAATCTTTAAACAGTTATGTTGCTTAAGTAAATGCAAACCACCAGTAATATCTGATCTTGCAAAGCATGACGCCATTTCTCTTGCCCACACTTTACTTTGTCTTCTAATGTTACTTAATTCATATGAGCCAAATTTACTTGCTAATACTGCAAAAATTCCTCCTCGCTCAACGGAAGTTAATTGTCTCTCATCTCCAGCCAGTATCAGATTACAATTATTACTCCTTGCTACTTTTAGTAATTCTAAATAATCACTATTACCTACCATCCCTGCTTCATCTACTACGAGTAGGCTGTTTCTTGGTAGATCAGCTTTGCCATTATACAATTTAAATAAAAACCCTTTGACTGTATGACATTGCTGGTAACCTTTACTTTTAAGCTCTGATGCTGCTTTATGAGTAGGAGCGAGTCCTATAATATTTTGCCCATGATTAGTGGCAATTTTATAGCCTTCAGCAAGTACTTGTGACTTACCGGTGCCGGCTCTACCTTGCAAGGTCCTAATCCCTTGGCTATTAATTAAAATATGATGCAGACTTGCTCTTTGTGCTTCATTAACGCTAGCAAGATTATCGATATCACTCTTAAGCTTAATAACGTTATTAAAATGAATCTGGCTATTTATCTTATTTGCTATTCTAACTATCCTTAATTCTTCATCCCGTATATCTATAGTAGTATAGTATTTAGTATCCGTGCCATCTTCATTATATAGTTTTACCAGCCTATCTGAATTTAATACCTCCCTTATTAGCTTTTGCTTTTCTGCTTCTTCCGGAATCTCTTTTACTGCTTTTTCTATATCGAGTTTAGTAAAAATAGCTTGATGACGAATAATACGGGTTAATACCCCATCTGCTCCTTTGATGATTTCAAGATGGGCAAGCCTGCATATGTTATTTTGCTCTGCTATTTCATTGATAATACTTCTCATTCTAGTAGGGCCGACATGCTGCTGTGGCACGAAGCTTATCGGGTCTACCCTGATGTCTAAACCTAACTGAGCAAAATACTTATTGATTATTTCTTTAGCTCTTTCATGAATTATTTTATCTTCTGGGATAATAAAAGCTTTGCCACTTACTTTGGCAAATTTAGGATTCAAATCTACTGCTTTAGCTCCTAAAGATGTTCCATCTTCTGTAAATCTTCTTGTAGTAACAAGCAAATGAGCATGCCAATTCTTTTCGTACGTCTGTGGCTGATGAATATCAACCTGAACTCCTAGACCATTTCTTACCCATCCCATCTCTTCGATTATTTTATGAGTAATAGTTATTCTATCATCTAAATCTAATTCCTTATCATCAGGTAGAGCTATAACTACATCTTTTAATAATTGACTGTTTTTTCTCTTCTCTATACGTTCTACTTCATTCATCAAGATACTTGGATTTTTGAATTTCTGATCCACGTGGCTAGGTAATAATACTGCATGGTAAACATTATCGCCTTTTTTGCTAAAATTATAAGTAATGTTAGTTCTCTCATCTTTAATAATCAGCCTGGCATTATAAGCAGCTTTCAGACAAGCATTTTTACCTTCACTTCTGCTAACTATTTCTATTCTTGCAAACTGTATTGCCATGATTCTTTTTCTTATGATTATTACAATCCTGCATTACATTAGCATGAATGTTTTTCATCATCCATTGAATCAGCAATAAATTAGCAAACAATAAACGATAGTTTATATATTGCGTGCTGCTTTGTTTTACAACAAAGAGCAACCCCTTTGGTTCTGCCTTTTTTGCTTTATGGTAATTGTTTGTTTATATTGATGTAACTGGTTCGGTTAGGTATGGAAATTGTTGTAGTGGAGATTTAATGCTGTCTCCTGTCATGAACACTTTGTGGTGGTTAGCTTAGAAAAAATCTGATCAATGTTATTAATCCACTCTTGATAAATCATTGCACGTAATCGAGATAATCTATTTCTATTTAAAATCCAAAACACATCCATATTTCTTTAACATTAAGATTAGCAAAATAATTAAGAACAATGGTGTGAGAATTTTCTACATCTTTGTACTCCTTTCAAAAAATAACCGATATATGATTTATATAGATACAGTTAATATCATATATTCTCTCCAAGAGAACCAATATTTGGTGATTTCACCCCTCCACCAACTAATTCAACGTTACTATTATTATTATCCATTAAATATTGACGATTATCTCCTGCATGCAACACATTATGTGATTCTGTTACCATTATCTCTTGATTACTGCCCTTATCATCTAACATTACTGGTGTTTTTTGATTATCATTGAGAACATCAACATCTCTTTTTTGCTTTTCAAGATAATCTACAATATCTGAATACCCATTTTGATTAGCACAATCTATTAGTGTATTCTCTCTGGGCCCTAATACATTAATATCACTGCCTTTTTCTACTAAATATTTCACAATATTTAGGTAACCTTTCTCGGTAGCGCAATATAGGGCCGTTCTATTACCAGGGCCAGGCATGTTCATGTCACTTCCCTGTTCTACTAAATATTTTACGATTTCTAATTTACCGCTATCTGCTGCATAATGTAAAGCAGTTGCTTTGCTCTTACTCGCAATACAGTTAATGATATTCGGATTTTTTTCTATCAAATATTTTACAATATCTAATGATCCTGCTGCCGCAAAGTGCAATGCCGTTCTACCATGAGTGTAATCTATAATGTTTGGATTTGCTCCATGATTTACTAGTAATTTAAATGGTTCTAAATGACCAGATTTAGCTAACCAATGAAGAGCTGTCATACCGTCTTCACCTTGTACATCAATTTCTGCTCCATATTTTATTAGTACCTCTATCACATCTTTGTTTTCTGCCTTAGCACTATAAATTAGTTGTGTATTACCTTTATTATCCCTTGCGTTAATATAATTATCTATTAATAATGATGCTTCTTGTGTATATTGTTTTTGCATTGTGTCTAACCAAAACTCTAATGCTTTTGCACTATTATTGTGAATAGCGTAATGTATAAAAGCTTTCATATTCTCATCTGACAGATATTTTAGATTATTTATATCTAACTTCACAGCAACTGCAGCTATACCCTGTCTTAAAAGTTCTTTTGGAAACTTTTCTAAAGAATTATCGTAAGCTTGGAGTGTTGCTGTATGTATCTTATCAAAATTCAATCTCTCCTTTGATTGATATATAATATTTAAATTATATGGATCTAATTTTACTGCAGCTTCAGCTATGTCTTGTGTTAAAAGTTCTCTTGGAAACCTGTCTAAGGAATTATTGTAAACTTTGAGTGCTGCTTCATGTATTTTATCAAAATTAAATCCCTTATTTGATTGATATATAATATTTAAATTATATGGATCTAATTTTACTGCAGCTTCAGCTATGCCTTGAGTGATAAATTCTGTAGGAAAAATCTTTAAAGAGTTCTTGTAAGGGTAATACTGTAAATTGCCAGGGTTTACTCTAACTGCAATTTCTGCTAAACTCTTAGTTAAAAGTTCCTTTGGGAACTTTTCTAAAGAATTATCATAAACCTGGAGTGCAAATCTATACACATCATCTGTTAGCAGCATGTAAGGTACATACTTTAAATTGTTTATGTCTATATCTACAGCAACTTTTATTAATGTTTTATTGATAAGTTCCCGCGGAAAGGATTCTAGCGAGCCATTATATTGCTCTATGAGGACAGCTCGGTATACTTGATTTTGAAATTTATTAGCTACATCATTAAAATTATTCTCAAAATCTTTTTTAACTGCCATTAGGCATAATTCTGATGTTTGTAACTCTTGTGGAATTTCAAATAATAAGTTATTAAACTTTTCTAAAAAATATTTATCAATTTCTAAACATCGAGGTGAAACATGCAATATATTGTTAACATCTATGTCAATTGCAACTTTACAAAACTCTATGTTTTTAAAAGTTGATGGTATATTTTTAAAAGTGTGATACTTTAAAATATCTTTGTATAGTTTATGATTTTCATATATTTCAGGTACATTTGCCATATCTTCTATATTAGCTAAAACTCCTATTAAACATAACTCATATGTCAGTATCACACCATCTTCTGCTATTTTATCAAGACTAAATTCTCTTTTTTAATATGCTTTGATTGCTTGAGAAATATTATCATTTATTGCCAAAAGATTTATTTGATGTATCCAATCTTTATCAGTTCTTTTATCCTCTTGATAAATATCTCCATTTTCTATATCTTTCATTAAATAATTTTTAAAGCTATTACAATACTTGCTTATACTTTCTGGATATCTTTCTAAAATATATAAGTTATTTTTGACTCTAGTTACGGCTGTAAAAAACTTATTAAAAAGTATTTTAACATCATGGTCGACAGCATTTATATCTTTTGGTAAATTGTTTTTTATTCCTAATTTTTCCCAAGATATATCATGATTTTTGAGTAAGATTTCTGAAAAATATTTATATGGATCGTATAATATGATACTGTCATATTCCATACCCTTGATCTCATCAGATGTAAATACTTGCGTAATATGAGGTAATAATTGTTCAATTTTTAATTTATCTTCTCTATTGAATGTTATTACAGCAATATTTGCTGCATCAAGTAATTGCTCTCCATCTTCAAGATTAACATGTGCGATATTACCTTTTTTATTATTAGAAGAAGAAAACTGCCTGACCATATCTTTATCTGGCACTCCCTGCATTACAAAAGACCTAACCTCTAATATTCTTTGTGCATACTTTGATACATCCTCTGGTAATCTAAAACTATAATCTAAAACATTTATAAACTCTTTAGTATTTGAATGTGATTTTAAATATTTAACAGGTAATGATATATTTGAATGTTGATTAGAATCAATGTTAAATATTATTACACCTGTGTTACTTTGTTTCAGAAGGCTAATATTTTCAATTTCTCTTGGACTTAAATCTTGACTTTCATCTACTATAATGTAATCAAACCTTTTGTCTTCTACAACTTCTAGCGGTGATAATGATAGGTCAATCTTATGTTCCTTGCTCAAATAGTATTTATAGTTATTGTATAATTCAACACACAGCTTAAAGTCTTGCTCTTCAATCTCTTTGAAGAACTCTCTTTTACCAGGAACTAAATCTGGCTTTGATGCAATATACTGCATCAAAGAGTATAACATTTTGTGGTTTAATTGTATTCTTCCTAGTTTTTTCCCGTGTATATACTGTTCAAATTCATTAAACCCAACTCTTTCTAAATCAGATACACCATGATAATACTGATCCACTAAATCATTGTAGCCTAAAAACTCAACATCTCCTCCTTGTTCTTCCTCTAAAAATATCTTTTTCAGATACTCCGCAAGATTACTGTTACCAGTAGTAAACAAACAGCTCTTTTGTTGCTTATACAATTCCTTTAACCTAATATAGGCTAAGCTAGTTTTCCCAGAACCAGCTATTCCAGATAAAATATAAAAGCCTGGACTAAATTCTTTGTGTAAAATCGTTTCTTGGTCATAACTTAATTTTACAACTTTCCTATGAAAAAAATAAAAGGTCTCTTCTTTTTCTTCACCTAATTCATATACTGAATCTTCAAAATCACTGTCTTTGATGTTTCCATATATAGGATCTCCTGTTTGTAAAAATTGCTCCAGCAGTAATTTCTGTTTAAAATACTTAGAGTTTTCATAATTACCTTTTATTATATCCAATAATACTAGGCAATCTTCTGCCCCTACTGCAAACATAGTCCATATTGCTTTTACTGTTTTCTTATTATCATAAATAATATCACTTTTATATATTTGATGGGATTTAAGTTTTTGTATACTACTACCAAACTTGACTTTTTGCTCCTCTAAGGATCTTCGTAACCAGTTATACTTATCAGTACTCTTGAAATCTTTAAGTATACCAAAGTTAATTAACATGCTACCTCCTGTCTAAATAGTGTACTTATCTCTTAATATCACAATCTATCTTTAACCATTATCAGCATATCAAAACTCACCTGTCAATGCTAAAAATAGGAAAGGTTTAAAACTTCAATTCTGGATTAAGATAGCGGAATTATAGCTAGTGAATGTTCCTATAATCCTTTGTTATATTAAGCTATATAAAAAGGTTTGATAAGTTTTCTAATTCAACATTTTGTATCAAAATGATAATTTACTAAAATTTATGCAGATTTTAGTTAATTTGATAACATAAATATTATTATCAATATTCCTTGCAACCCAGTTATTATTAGCTATATAGACCCATGTAAATACTTACCTTCCAATCCTTCCTAATCTAGAATTAGGGTTATAAGTTCTCCTCCTATTTATACTGTATCATTTTACTTACGTTGCCAACAAGATTGACTGCTATAGCTAAATATTACTACTGACCAAATCTGATATTTACAAGATTTTAGGATCATTTTGTAATTATCACTTGCAAGAAAAATTACTGCAGTTCATTTAGATCATTCTGTCTATAATTCATTGCTTCTCCAAACATTTCTACACTATCTGCCAGTATTTCCTCAGATGAATAATTTGCATAGATACTTGTTTTCTCACTCCTCTGATGTCTTTTGCTTACTATTTCTTCATATCTGTCTTTCATAACATCTTTGTACCACTGAGGTTCACTATTATAATTAGTAATAAAATTATCTATAGTATAACTAGCAAAGGGATTATTATCCATCATAGGTAAAATTTCTGACGCAAGCTTGTTTATTCTAATAACTTGTTCTTGTTCAAGTGAGACATAGTGAATATTACTAAGAGACTGATTCATGCCAAATAACTGGTAGATCAACAACTGTCCAAGAAGTAAATTACCATTTATATCAACTGTATTTGTTGTGATACTATTCTTGCTATCGTCAAAATTAATTGCCAGGTTATTTGATGAATTTGAAGCATTTTCTCTTATAATATAATCTGTATAATTATTCGATATTGTCTCCGTTAAGTTAGTAGTATTATTAGCAGTACTATTAGTTAGTTTTGGTGCCATTGACAAAACTAACTCTTGTAATAATTTAATACCATTTATAAATGACATAGTCATATTATTTGAATTTCCATATTCTTGCTGATGCACTGAATTCTCATTTCCTACAACGGTAGCTTCAGCTCCAGGTAAGATATTAAAACTTGGAAGTCTAATCCATGAAAACCAACCACTATATTCAGTATTATTATTTTCATGCTCTGTCTTTGCTTGACTATTTTGAGTAACCTGCTTCTGGTCAACTATAGTTTGTAAATTTTTATCTTCTAATTCTTGGTTAGCTTCAAGTTTATTTCTAGTAAAAGTACTATCTTTTAATAGAGCTATATCCTCATTGTTAGCATGTAGATCTAGATGATAGTACGTATCAATTGCTTTATAATACCTTTCTACATTTAGCTTAAGATCTAAACCTTTAGTGTTTATTTTATTAATAAAACGTCCATTTCCTATTAACTCTAAGTCAATTTTATCCTTATAAATTTCTAAATTATTAAAAGTCAAGTTATATTTATTTTGAAGATTATACAAACTTATTTTCCATAATGCATATGGACTAAGCATAAAATTACCATTCTTAATCTCACCGTATGTATCACCTATCACCACTGGTTCTTCTTTATTATGCTTTTTTTCAAAATAATACGACACCTTTTGGCTGGTGGTTGTTATTAGATATATTGTATCATTATATCGATAGTATGAATTACCAAGATGAGTAGCGCTTATTTGAAATCCTTTTAGTACGTTATCTATTTCAGATTGTACCGTTTGGTTTGTTGCCTTAAAATACAGTGCTATATTATTAAACTTAATTGCATCTTTATCGGAACTAGAGTCCATTATATCAGCTCTAACTACTACTTCTTGTCCAGATAATAGTTTTGAGAACATGTTTTTATGTTGCTCATTTTTCCATACAAAGAATGGTTTGTTGGAAATATAACCACTCTTAAACTCTCCTGTAGCAGTGAATTCATAGTGTTTTGGTGATATTGTTTTATCTTTTATCAACTCTGATCTTATGGTTTTTATTTGTTCTATTGCTGAATAGACTAAATTCTCAAGTGTGGTAGTGTTTTTATTAGCACCACCTAATTCAAGATGTGATGGTAACACCAGTTCCTTCAGATAAATGTGAGCAAATGGAAATACAAACTGTTTGAAGCCATTGATGGCTGTTTGATATTGCTTTAATACAAGATTAGATCTGATTAATATCTCTAAAGACGCTACAGCATCCTTAAGATTTTCATCAGTAATATCTATGTTACTTGAACCAGCAGAACTGATATTTGCAATGTAATTAGTTAAATTTTGCTCTTTCTGATAATTCTGTATATGATCGTAAACATTGATTAGGATAGTCATAGCATCTTCTAATTTTTCTATGCAACGTACTAAATTAGCTTGAGTTTTAAGACCTTGTGTCATTTGTTGCATTTGTAACTGCATATCTCTTATAGTACTTTGTACTTGCCACTTAGTTACATCAAGTGCTACTGATGACTTGTTACCTAATTTATTTGCTACTTCACTTAAATCATCTTGCATATTCTGTAATGTTGGAGTGATCACATCATAAATTGTATCTTCATATTGTTTTAATCTCTGCAATTCTTTGTATTTCCGGTTAATAGCCTCATTTATTACATCGAGTTGTGTTTGTCCAGTTTTGTACTTACTGTAAGTATCAAGGAGTACTTCACTGAATTGCATAGCTTTTTTGAAATTCTGTAGTACTGATAACGCTTTTACAGTGTTCTGATCAGCAATACTTACTACCTGAGATTTTTGTAGTTCTCCCTCTTGTGTTTGCAATGTTGCTGTTAATTCATTTTCTAAAACTCGAATTTCCTTAAAATTAAATCTTTTTTCATCAATTTTATTCAACCTGTCTTTAATCTCAGCCACTTTGACTGATATATTTCCTAATTTCTCTGAATGTTCATTGATACCTTGCGATATATCTTCTAATGTTTTTTTAAGGCGAATCACTTTTTGGTCTCTAATAGTTTTCATTTGACCTATTAGTGACTCAATATTCGATATACCTTGTGGTAATTTTGATGTGTTATACTGACTGTTTTGATTATCTAAAACAAAAGATTCAGCTATTTTACTGCCCACTCCAATAGCTGTACCAACAACTGCTCCACCAGGTACAAAACTTATCATTTGACCTATAATCTTAATTGGAGCGAGCAAGCTCTGTAATACCAATGCGTTTTCTAATTTATTTCTATGCTCAATGAATTCTTTTGTTTCTTTCTTGTTTTGGTTTTGTAATGTTGTTACATCATCAATCAATGATTTGATTTGGGTATCAATCTCAGTACTAATATTTTCTATTTCAGGTCTAATGTCTTTTGAAATAAGCTCCCTAGCTTCTGCAATTTTTTTATCAATTGCTTCTTTATAATCTTGTTTATATTTATTTATTATATTTTTCTTATTCTGTGCATGTTGTAAATCTTTTAACTCACTAATGTTCTCTTTCACCAAATTTAAATATGAAGTTATATTAATAATCAGATTAGATTCTGAGTTATCTTGTAAACTGTATATCTTACTTAAAGTAGCCGTATACAAATAACTTAGAACCTTTTTATATTCATTAGAATCTCCAACATCTTTGGGATGTTTTGCATACTCGCTTATTCTCTCTAATAGAGATTGATAAAAAGGCAGCAAGTCTATATCTTTATTGAGCTTATAAAACTGCTCCTCTAAACCTTGTAATTCATCTACCAATCCTAGTGTATTATAAACATCTTTAACATTCTGATTGCTATCCAAACTATTTGAAAACTTGGTTAAAAAAGATTTGGTAAAACGATCATTTAAGTTTTCTCTTAAATAGCTTTTATACTGATTTATAATTTTGGCTGGTTCAAGAATAATATCTGTTGATTTTGGATTTTTTATGTCCTTACTATTCCCACCATCGGTGCCATTTCTGCCTGATGGACTTTTTTTACTGTATATTTTCTCCTCTAATCTCCATCCTTCTGCTGAATAAGCATTTGCAATGTATGCAACTATATAATCTATATCATTACCACTATCTCCTCCTATTCCACCCGTACCATTCTTTCCATCTTTTCCAACATCATTATACTTTGATATTCTTGAATCATTACTCAATTCAAATAGTGCAATACTTCCTGGTAGTCCGCCTATCCCTCCTCTTCCACCATTACCACCATCTCCTCCCTTTGTTCCAGGTGTACCAAAAAGTTTATACTTACAAACAGGCCTAAAATATAAACCAGATTTCCCATCACTATCATGATAGGAATAATCAATTTTTTTACAATTAAACCCATTAATTTGTTTACCACCATCACATAAATCCTTATAACAAGGAGAGAGATCAGATGCTGATTTAACTATAGGGCTACTTCCATCTCTTCCTTTGAATCCATCTCCACCATCTTGCCCTGCACCACCTATCCCACCATTAGCAGTAATTGTCAAATTTCTACCATTAATAAATTGGTCTCCAATCCCAAAGAAACTGCCACCAGGCCCTCCAGCTCCACCTGGCTTGCCATCTTTTCCATTAATGTGTCGCTCGGTACCACCCTCTGCTTTAGATCTACCGTGTAGTATATGCAAAGTAAAATGTTTATTCTTCTGTATTGTTTCATTATAATGAGATTCTCCCTCAACACCATCTAATGATATTGTTTTAGTACCTATAATGTGCCATTTCGGGGCTATAACGGTAAGCGTATTGTTTCCTAATGATACATCTTCATCAATAAATAGTGTGTTTAAAGCAAAAACATTTAGGAATTTTAATTTTTTTGCTAATTGAGTCATAGTTAAATTACAACTATTATCCATATTAATAGTCATATCATGTGGTAGGATACCTCCCCAATGTTGGTGCAAAAATTTTAGACCTACCTCCATTAATACTTCTGAAGCAACAATGTAATTTCCTTTTATAAAAAGATATGGTTCTATACAGCTTACATTTATCTTATGTTTTAATGTTAAATCTAAAACATGGTTTAATTCTTTTAATCTTAATCCTGTAACCGTAATATTTTTAATGTTATCATACTCTGCTATTTTATATTCTGCTGTTTTGTTTAAAAACACCTCAAAATTATTTTTATTTATCTCTATCCCTTGCGGTTTTTTTTGTCTACCCCAATCTTCAAGATTAACAACATTATATTTACCTCTATCTTTCTGTATTTCATATTCTGAGAACTTAGAATACAAGCTATTTAAAAATATATACCACTGCTCTGATTGATTCAGGTAGTTAACTGCATCTTTAAATGGGGATATCCAGGTTAATGTGCCATTAATTAATTCTTTATTACTGATAGTTTGTAAAAAGTTAAAATATTTTTCCTGATTTATAATGGTTGGTATATTATTCTTAGCTATACTAATTCCTAGACTATTTGTCCTATCATAAATTGTTTGCATGGTTTTTAACAATTCGTTTCTAGTTACTGAGCCTTCAATTTCTTTTTCTATTTTAAGTATAACATCATGTTCTTTTCTCAATTCAGCTGGCAATTCCTGAATTTCAAGTAACTTCATTTTGTTATCATAATGTCCATGTATTGCTTTTACTGTACCATTAAGCTGTTGATTAAGCTTTTCTGCCGTATCACTAACGTTTTTCTCAATATTGTCCCTTAATTCAGAAAAGTACGGTAATATATTTTTAAATAATTCTGCCCATGGTCTAGTACTAAATGTCTTATCACTTACAATTTGTAGAAAATTAAAATATTTCCCTTGATTCAATACATCTAATATTTCATCTTTAAATAAGTTAATGTCTAAATTACTAATACTAGTATTAATCTTTCCTGCTAATTCTTCTGGATTTGTTAAATTTGTAAGCTCTACTACAAGATTTGATGTAATGTTATATCCCTCATTGAACTTAGATGAAAATGTCTGAGCTTCTGATGGGTCTACATCAACAATAGCACTACTACTAGTAACAAAAGATTTCATCTTATCATCCATTTGCTCTACTAAGTCATGATAATATCTTTTAACTTTCTCTGCTATATTGTGAACATTAGACCATATGTTTTGATTGATTTCGTCTACTAAATCATGAATGGAATTTTTAGATGTATCAGAGATAGTATAACCAAAATCTTCATCAAGTTTTGCAGTAAAATTAAGTTTTTCATACAATATTCTTTCTATGTGTTCTTTTCCTTCCTGTAGCAAAGTAATATTGCTTAAAGGTCCAGGTTCATCTGGTCTCCTAAAAATTCCTATCTTTGTATAATAATCATCTTCTTTTGCTAACAACACATCAATAAATTTTATGCTATTGTTATAGAATTTTTGTTCTTCAATAAAAATATCTGGAAGCTTTACTCTTTCTCCCAAATCTTGCTTAACCTCTTGTAAAAAATCAGCAATAGCTCCTATGACTTTACTGTCTTCCACTAAGGTAAAGCTTTTGCCTTGCTTTATATATTGGTTATTAACTTTTGTTGCTACAATAGCAATACTACACTGAAATTTATCAATGTCTTTTACAAGGTCAATAGCATGTCTTATTAATTTCATGAAGTCTTGTCTATCAAGACCTTTCTGAACTGAGGAGTGATTAATAATAAAAATCATTTTCACACTTTCAGCATGATCTATTACTTTTTTGATAAAGTAAGTTGTTGCTATATCATTACTCGTACTCCTAGTATCGCTAAATCCAGGACAATCATAATAGGTTGTGTTTGTCTTAGTACCTACTACTAATTCAGGAAAAATTGTTTTAGATGTTATAGTCGAATTACCAATCCTATTATTATCTTCAATAAGAAATTCACCAGTGCCTGCTGCTACTTCTTTTGCTATTAATTTATCATTATCCCCGGCAATCCACTGAGTAAATGTAGTCTTACCAGCTCCAGTATTACCCAATATTAAAACTATATCTTTGTATTTATCATTTAACTGTATCTCACTCTCACCTCTTTTTAACAAATCAAAAGTGAATCTGATTTGAGATTTTATTTGTGTATTACCTGTGTTATTAGCAGATTGCTGATTATTCGTTAATTCTGTATTGTTCATAAGGACCTCCAATCTGACTATATTCATTCAAACACTTGATTCATTTGAATTTGTGTCCAAAATAGCAGCATCTTAATCCTTCAATTACAGAACTTGTATGTTTGACAGTAAATTTATCACACACCGCTACTATATGCACACTTATTTGCAATCTTAATTTTATTAAAACATATAAATTCATCTGTGTATACTTAAGTTATTGATTTTATTTCAAAATACATTTGACTTCCAAAAAATTATTCAGCATTCATGATGGTTACAATAATTTGAGGTTCAAACATTAATATGGATAACGTCATAAAACAAAGATTAAAATTAGAACAAAAAAAAGCTAATATACTTATGCAAGAGGCTAAAATGAAAATTAGAGAAAGAAAAGCTCGTACTCGTCATTTAATTGAACTTGGAGGATTAGTTGTTAAAGCTAAACTTGACTGCCTGCCAGCTAACAGCTTGCTTGGAGCCTTGGTTTCTCTACAAAATGAGTTGATTCAGCATCCAAATGTGCAAGATCAATGGACTCAAGCTGGCAAAAATATTTTTGATCAGAAAAATGATCAAAATCTGTTATCTTAGCTTTCAGCTTACTTGAGTTTTGTATTTAAATATTGTATCTATAACAATACTTATTTAATTGCTTTTGAATATCTGGCACTTTTAGATAACTAGCAAAAGGTATAAATGTATGTAAGGTTTCTAAAGTGGTTTTTTGTATTTTATCTAGAGGTTTAGCAGATATAGTCTGCATGTTATGTAATCTATCGCATAGCTTAATTAATAATAAATCTTTTTTATTTTCTTGATATAATATTTTTACCATTTCTGCTGAGCTGATTTTCCTATTATGTTTGATTCTAGTTAAATCAGTAACATAATTTGCAACTTTATTACCAAAATCTTTAGCAATTGTTTCTTTCGTAAGATCTGTATCTTCTATACAATCGTGTAGTATTGCTGCAATTATTATATCTGTCTTAAATAAATAATCAGTTACTATATAAGCTACTTCTATAGAATGAGAAAAGTATAACTCTCCCGTTGCCCTTCTTTGATTATTGTGATACTTAAAAGCTATATAAATAGCTCTGCTTATTTTATCGCAATCAACTTTAATTTGAGACTTGCTATTCTTTGACAACAACTTATCTATTAACCTTTTGCTATAACGACAATCTATAGCAAGTTTTCCTATATCATCAGACGTAGCTTCCATAAACTTCTCCCCTCTGTAGTTTTTAAATGCTTTATCTATATTGGCGATAATAATCTTACTTTTGTACTGTTAATTAACTATCCAATATTATCATATATAAAATCATCGAGCAGAGGTAATTTCACTGGTATATTACAGATGATAGTAGAGCTTTTACCTTTCGTACTTGTCACCTCTATTTCTCCATTTAACTCATCGATTAGGCGTTTGACAAATTTTAGCCCTGATACTATTTCTTCATATTGAGTATCAAACTCATCAAATTCTTTACGTAAATATTCCTGTATTCCTTCGCTTAAACCAATTCCTGTATCATGTACAATAAATTGCAACACCATCTCTCTTTTGTTCTGTTCTGATTCTGATAATGCTGGGCTAATTGCAAACATATTAACTGTTACCACTACATTACCTTTATTGGTAAATCTGATGCCATTATCTATTAATTGCTCAAGTATGGCTTCTATTCTATAGCTGTCACTTACTACTGCATTGGTGATTTGATACTGAAAATTACAAGAGAGATTTATTCCTTTATCTTTAGCAACTGGTCTTGCTTTATCTATAATCTTATTTACTAATGATTCTAGATGAAATTTCTTTAACTCTATAGAAGGAAGACCAGTGCTACTATGTAAATTCTTACTTAATTTATCATAGTAACTTAGAAGACTTTGGGTATAATCTACTATACTGGCTATATAATTCCTTTTTTGCACATCATCTTCTAATTCATGCAATACTGCTACTAATGCAAAAATTGTATTACAGGGTATCTTTAAATTATATACTATATTTTGTATTAGATTTTTATTAATGCATTCCACTTGTTTTAACCTGCCTGTTAACTCTTGCAGCTCTGACTTGTATTTAACTATATCAGAGTAATTTGCTACTAAATGATTTATGTTAGATTCTGCATTAGATAGTGATTCATATGATGGTATTAATGTAACAGATATTGGTGATAATTGGAGTTGCCAGCTATGTTTAATAGAATTTTTAAGCTGGTCGATATCTTTTTCTTGATTCTCGTTGTTAGTTGTCATAATCTTCCTCTGCTGTTTTGTGTTGTAAAATAGTAGCTGGAGGTTAAATGTTAGAATTTTGGAGTTTTATAATTTAACCTCTATGCTTAGCGTTATCTTACATAACGTCAAATCACAGATATCCCAGCTATTTTCAGAAGTACAGAGGATTTTACAGCTTTTTTGACAGATTTTTATACAATTTAGCAAACAGCTGCACAAATGAGACACTGATAAAATACTAAAAAACGTACTTTATTAGCTCGTTTCTATATCACTACATATAATCAAAGTTAGCATTAATTGTGCCACAACAACACATCAAAATCTTTTAAATGCAGTATTGTACTAGCATTTGAGGCTGTTTTATGATATAATCTTTAGTAGAAATAATTAAGATCAATCATGGTTATGTCAGTAAACAAAATAGATAAACCTCAACCATTCTTACAATGGGTCGGAGGCAAAAGAAAAATCGTTGATCAATTGGTTCAATTTATCCCTCTAAATGTAAATAACTACTATGAACCATTTCTTGGTGGTGGAGCTTTATTCTTCCATGTAAGAGATAAGTTTAAACATTGCTATCTATCTGATATTAATCTAGAGCTAGTTACCTCCTACAATATGATAAAGAAAAATCCTGATAAGGTTAGTAAATTACTAGACTCACATAAAGAACAACATTCTAAAGAACATTATTATCAAGTTAGAAGTAATAATGATAGTAATGATCCAACAAAAATTACTGCAAGATTTATTTATCTAAATAGATATTCATTTAAAGGTATTTACCGTGTTAATATCAATGGCACGCCAGCTCAAACTTTCTCTGGCAGAAATTATACTAAATCTGATATTGCTTCTAGATTAAAGCAATGCAGCAGCCTTTTAGCTGGCACATCTATTTTTGCTACAGATTTTTCTTTCATTGAACCACAAAAAAATGATTTCGTGTACTTTGATCCTCCTTATCACAAATCAGGTGAGAAATTTTATACCAGATTACCCTTTGATGAAAGTGAGCAAACAAGACTTAGAGATTTTGCTCTAGAGCTAAACAATAAAAGAGTTAAAATAATGATTTCTAATAGTGATACTCCTTTTATTAGAAACTTATACAAAAACTTTAATATTAGTACTATTAAAGTTAAATATTCCATGTCTGAGCATAATAAAACAGTTGATGAAGTTGTTATAACGAACTATACTACGACTTCACTGCAAAGATTCTAATCCCAATAAATTAATAATTTCTTCTGCACCATCAATTTCTTTGTGATCTTGATAATAAGAAATGATTTCTTCTCTTTTATTAGGCTCGAGCTCTCCATTATATAAAGGCATACTGTATTTATCTAGCATCTTATAAATATATGGATGCAAAATTTCTGAATCTTCATCTGCATAATAAAGATCTCTATGTAATAGCTCTATGTAATAGTAAGTTCTCGACAACCTCAGATAATTTCATATCTTCAAGTTACTTTACAAGATTAACATAGTCATAATTATCGAGTAATGTCACCAATCTGGATACGTTATCGTTAAAAAATGTATTAAATTTATTCAGAATCGCTGCTACAAATTCATTAATTTTACCAATTATATCCGGATAATCAGCACAATGATTTTGTCGAATTATATCAAAAATATGTCCTTTAGCATTTGGTACATCATTTATTGTTTGTATAATATTTAAATACTCTTCAAAATTTAAATTTTTAATTTCATTAGGAATTATAAATTCTAAATTATCGGTCTGAGTGTTCTGTGCTACCAATTTTTGGAAGATATTTTGAAGTTTAGATGCTTTTATAAAGCACATAAAAACCACGGGGCTTGCCCCGTGGATGTAGTGCTCCCCATATCTTTCTGCTATGGTGATGTATGCAGATTAGAAAACAAGGTCACTGTGCTTACCGATGTGAATATCATTTAGTGCTGGTTAGTAAATACAGACGCAAAATATTTAATGATGGTAGTTTCAAATATTTTCAAGGCGTTCTGAAGCAGGTATGGGAAAATATCCCTGAGGTAAAATTATTGACAATAAATCATGATACAGACCACATTCATATGCATCTATCAATACCACCCAAGGTAAGAGTGAGCGATGTGGTTAGGACAATAAAATCTATCACTGGTCGATTATTAAAAAAGAAATTTGAATATATAAGAAAAGCTTATTGGGGCATTGATGGAATTTGGTCGGATGGATATTTTGTCGCGACTGTTGGAATCAATGAGCATATAATTAAACGATATATAGAACATCAGGGGTAGGAGGATATGGGGCAAGCGCAGCTTGTACTCGACCTTTAGGTCGACATAGATACCACGGGGCTTGTGCCCACAGCTGTCGAAAGTAGATAAAAATAGTTATAATCTAAACTTTATAAGATCAATATGCCCCCCAGATAATATTACAATATCATGGATTATTTCCTTCTCTAGTAATAAGCAAAACCGTAATAATGGAATCTTAAAACCCTTTAATTTATTTATTTTTTAAATATGGTAAATAGAATCGCAGCTATTAATATGCTGTATAAATATACTATCATGCCATTTTGAGAATGACTGATAAAATGTTTAAACTGTAAATGCTGTTTTATGAATTTAAAAAATACTTCTATATCCCATCTTTTCTTATATATCTCTGCTATTTCTTCAGCAGAACTATCCGATAAATTTGCTAAAAACCATATTTCTTTATTTTTGTAATCAATGGTTTTTATTAATCTTAAATTACATTTGATTATCTTGTTAGCACTGTATAAATTTATAATCTCATCACTTTGTATTTGTAAGTTACTATGATTATTTTGATGCTGCTTGATCTCTAACTTTTTAATAACTCTATAGCGTCTATTAGTTTGTACTCTAGTCACAAATTTTATTTCTTTGTTACTGAAATCTTCATAGGTAGTTGTTTTACAGATTCCTCTATCAAATACTAATATATCTTCCTTATCTAGCTTAGATTCATTTATAGCTTTAACTAATGCTACATCATCACTTGCTTCAGATTTATCATTGCAAAATCTTATATTAGATGGAATTTGTCCTTTTAAACCTACACTCAGCTTTACTTGACTATCATTCTTTTTACCTCCTATTTTTAATCCATCTTTAATTACTCTGCCAGAAAGATTAATAGTTGTTGAATCAAATAGGTGCAATTGTCTCCTTTCTACCTTATTAAAACGGCTATTATACTTTTCTACTAGTTCATCATAAATTGCTTGGAAATACTCTGTTTTTATTGTTTTTAATCTTTTACCAATAGAACTATGATCTATTTTATTTTTACCAGCCTTTTTTGTTTTAAGAAGATTACTTAACTCTAAAGATACCGGTACTATTTCATCTAATGTCCTTAAGCTAATCGGTCTACCAAGTAGTGACGACCTAACAAAACTTTTTAAAATAAAGGCTCCTGTAATTTTATGATTGGCTTTATCTACGGTATATTTTCTCCCTACCTCTATCAGCCTCTTATCACTAATTAAGTTCATTATTTCTTTTATTTCCATTCAGGGTAACCTCTTTAGTTTTTTAGTTACCTGTTTAACTCCTCCTAATACTTTTTTACATACTTATTTCTTCTTTTCTACTTTCGACAGCTGTGGGCTTGCCCCGTGGAGTGTTCACTTTATTCTCAGATACAGCTTCGTTTATTGCGGTTTTAACTCGATACCCCATATCGATATTACCAAAATTAACTTCAATAATTTGTGTGTCTTTTAAAGTTCGTGCCAAATATTGCACTCCATTATTATCTATGTTGTTGCACTTCAAAGAAATCGAAGTCAAACAACTATCTTTTAGATGGTCTGATAGGTATCTCATGCCACAATTACTTATAATATTAGAATCCAGATTAAGATGGCTGAGATTGGATTGTTTTAGATGCTCTGATAGATATTTCACTCCATCATCTGCTATTTGATTAGAGTCACGTGAGAAATCATCATTACTGAACACAATAGAAGTAAGGCTAGTATGTGTAAAGCATCTGCCAGATACTTTATGCCATTGCTTGTTATACCATTATTTTCCAAATTTAAAAAAATTACATTGGTGTTTTTTAAACCTGTAGATAGGTATTTCATGCCATCATCTTTTATCTGATTAGCCTTAAGACCAAGAGAAGTGATACAAGTATCCTTTAGAATATCTGCCAAATACTTTATTCCCATGCTCCCAATATCAGTATTATAAAGGTTCAAAGATGTGATATTGGTGTGTTTCAAGCCATCAGCTAAGTATTGAGCTGCATTACTATATTTAGCTGCATTACCACCTATTATGTTATTGCCTAAATTAAGAATTTTGACTTGCGTGCTTTCTAAAGCATTCATTATAACTCTAATTTTAATAGGATCATATATGTTACCTCGAATGTTAACACGATTAACCCTGGAATCTCTATCTAATTCCTGTATTAGATTGCAACCATTCCATCCTATCCGCATTACATGCATTGTTAAGTCCCAAAATTCTATGTTTTTATAATGAAAGTGGCTGAACATAATATTCTCCTATTAAACTTTATTCTGACAAGAAAAACAAACGACCCAAAATACTTCATCTGATACTTTGGACAATGATCCGTTACTACGATCCTAATCTACATTTAAATACACTGCGATAATCTGTTCCGTGCCTCCCTTCAAATTTCTTAGCATGAATAAATTTCAAAAGATGTCTATTCACTTATATATTAACTTTCAAATTTTATCAATTTAAAAGTAAAGTTTTGAGCCTCAAATGCTTCTGCTAGATCTTGCATATAACGATTCCTGACATAATAATCATTGAAAGCTGATGTTGATTTAAGAATCATGTTCTGATTCACTGTATCCTCTTCTACTACCACTAATTTACTTAATACACCAAAATCAATATATTTGTTATAACGCTGAATAAGAAAGCTTCTTACTTTATACCATACCGATTCAGGATTTAATTGTTTACTGAGCTGTAGCAGATATTTTTGTTTTTCATCTAGGGTATTATGCTGATTAGCATTAAGCTTAGTAAATGCTATAATTTTCAATTGCTCAACACTCTTACCATAAATTATTTGCACTTGCTGTAGTAGTTTATCTTGTGCGTATTCTGAAAGCTTAATATCTTGCGGTAGCCTGATTTGATACTTACTATCCACTACACCAATAAAAGAGCAGGAGCTTAGCAATTCATAAGCTGTATCAGAATCAAAGATGCCAATAATTTTACGTTTTAGCTGAGCTTGTTTGCTAGTATCAGTACTACCTTCTATCTCATTTAGATACCGCTCTCTAGCTTTATCTGCATCGTGATAGTTAAACTGAAAACTCGCATCATTGGCTTTAGTAGATTCTCTTAGCTCGTTAGCAAGAGCCTTGGCCATGTAATTCAGTAAAACCTTCTTATGACCAAAGTGATGATTAGAATATTCTCCTGCAAGCTTTAAAAGCAATTTATTGATAAAGTCTAGATTAAACTCTCGATTAGATTTTATACGTAATAAATCAGCATCTTCTTGGCTTAATGGATAGAAGTCTGCTAATTTTTTTCTTTTGAACCAGCCTTTATTGTTTCTAGATTTTACTGCTGCATTGCGGTCAGCTACGTGGTGGCGTCTTGTATAATCAATTCTATCAATCACTGCTTGCAATGCTTGATTTACCTGTACTGGGTCTACAGTATTTCTATATTCCGTTGGCTTTTTACTATCTTGTTGATCATTTGCTGATTCTTCTGTTGTAAATTGTAAATCTTGTTTCAGATTTTGCTCTGATCCAGATTGTAATAATTGTTTATCTTGATCAATTTCATTTTTGTTAAAAATTTCACTATATCTAGATTTATTAGATATATTTTTATTATTATCTATATATATAGAGTGGTCCAAACTTTTTTGGGGTTGAGGCAAAATTTCTTTGGGGTTGACCCCAAACTTTTTTGGAGTTGGTAGAAAATTTTTTTCATGTTCATGGGTAATTTTCTGAGAAAATGACTGGAAATTTCTAGCCAGCTTAATACAAGGAGTATTACGGCATTTAATGCCATATTTAACTATTGTTGCTTTATAAAATTCGATAAAGCCACTCTTTTTTAATTCAAGTAAGCATTGTCTTACACGCTCTTGACATACTCCTAGAGAATCCTCAAAGAAATGATAGGTTTCCTGAAGTTCGTCAATACTGTTGTTATAGTAGATTTGCAAGCGGAAGACTATAAGAGATAGGAGTTGTCTTGAGGTTTTACTTAAAATTTTACCATTACGAGAGGAAAGAGTACTCCATTCAGGTGGAATAAAATTACCGACAAAATTGTAGAAGATAGTGGGATTATTATCACTCTCATTATGAGTTACACAATCAGGAGCGAAATGTGAGCAGCATATAGTGTGCATAAGACCTCAACTTAAACATCAGTTTAGAAGAGGCAATCAAGGGGATAATAACACCATTTTTAAAAATGCGATGAGCATATAATGAGCATACGGAGTATGAAGCTAAAATTAACAGATTATGAAAAG
Organism: Rickettsia endosymbiont of Ixodes persulcatus; assembly: GCA_027293795.1. Taxonomy (GTDB): domain Bacteria; phylum Pseudomonadota; class Alphaproteobacteria; order Rickettsiales; family Rickettsiaceae; genus Rickettsia. The sequence continues at coordinate 1,635 of JAPYLE010000133.1, read as the reverse complement.
CCTGGAGATAAGGTGGTGGGCGATAGAGGGATCGAACCTCTGACCTTTACGATGTCAACGTAATGCTCTAACCAACTGAGCTAATCACCCTTATAATTTTAAATTCTATACTTATTGCATAATGCACTAGATTTCAAGCTTTATTTATAATATTTTATTATTTTGAAATCGGGGTAAAGACTAGCATCAACCCCCGATTTCTACAATTTTTATGGGGTAGCAAATTACAAATGTAATTTGCTATTGGGGATAGTCTATAATTTTATGATGGATTTAAAAACTAAAGCCTTTGATATTTCTCAAAATTTTACTATTTCTCTTGACGGTCCTGCTGCTTCAGGTAAAGGGACTATCGGTTTAATACTGGCAAAGAAATTTTCTCTTAAGTATTTTCAGTCAAGTATTGTTTATAGGCAGCTTGCTTTTGACTGTATTAGTCAAAAAATAGATATCACCAATATAGATACGGTAATTGCTTTATCTAAAAGATTAAAACTCGATAATAATCTTGATTTAGAGAATGAGAATATAGGAGATATAGCATCGCAAATTGCTGTAATAAGTGAAGTTAGAAATAATCTAAACAAATATCTGATTAATCTAGTAAAAACGACGCCAAGAATTATTATGGAGGGTAGGGATATAGGAACCATTGTTGCACCTGATGCCGATTTAAAAATTTTTATAACTGCAAATCCGGGCGTCAGGGCTGAAAGACGATATAAGCAGTTGCAAGCAAAAGGAAAAGCATGTATACTCGATGAGATTTTACGGCAAATAATTTTGCGAGATAAAAGAGATAAAGAGCGAAAAGCAGCACCGTTATTACCGGCTTCAGATGCTTTAATTATCGATACTTCAAAGCTTTCGGCTATAGAAGTCGTAGAAGAAATAACGCATTATATTCAAAGAATAAAATAACTTGAAAAAGTGCTAGGTTATTTTATTCAATTTTATTGGTATTGCCAAAAAATTATATATATCGTTATTGCGAGTAGTCGAAGACCGCGTGGCAATCCATAAAAAATAATTAAATTTAACTGGGTTGCTTCGTCAATTACTTTATAATTTCCCTCGCAATGACGTAGTTTTTCCAAACCGTCAATGTTTATTTTACAATATCATTTTATTAACCTTTTTAAAAATTTTTATTAGTTTAGCACTTTAGCTAATATTACGAGAAAAATATGTCAATAAAACTAAAACAACGATTTGTTCCACAACTTGCAGCAATTAATCACGAATTTGAAGAAGATTTTTCTAAAATGCTTGAAACCGTTAATACAAGTCATATAAAAGAAAAAACGGTAGTTAAAGGTCAAGTAATCGCAATAAAAAACGATATGGTTATTGTTGATGTTGGATTAAAAAATGAAGGTAGAATACCTAAGTTTGAATTTTTATCTTTACCTGAAGTTGGGGACATAGTTGAAGTTTACATCGAGAAAATTGAGGGACGTAACGGTAGAACAATATTGAGCCGTGAAAAAGCAGTTAAAGAAGAATTATGGGGACAACTAGAAATTATGTGTTCTAAGGGTGAATTTGTCGACGGTACGATTTTCGGTCGCGTGAAAGGAGGGTTTACCGTAGATTTATCCGGTGTAGTAGCATTTTTACCGGGAAGCCAAGTTG
>JAPYLE010000132.1 GCA_027293795.1 Rickettsia endosymbiont of Ixodes persulcatus | reverse complement strand
AAATCCTATAGAACATTATTGGTTTAAGATTAAGAACGAAATAAGAAAAGTTACGGGGCAATTCAAAGATATCAGTATGGCTGTAGAACACGTACTAAAGTTTATTTAACTGTACCTATTTCCTATGGTCTAGCTATACCTTCAACTAAAGGTCCAAAGAATGTTTGAAGCAAATCCTATGTAGGCTCTAATTTCACCGGTATAGTTTATATTATTAGTGTTAAAACTTATTTTTGGTTCTGTAACATCTTGACCGGTTCTATTTATAATCTCAATTTCCAATGGTTTGCACTAATCACTGTTATTTTTCCTCCATTTAGCATTAACAATATACGGTAACTGCTCTTGTATTCTTGCTTTTTTATTAGCACTTTTTTAGGCATATAAAACTCCTTATTAAAATAAAAAGTTAATATTAATTTTAATAAAATTGTAATAATTCATCTCTGTAATATAATAATAAATTAATATTCGATACTTAATTAATATTAACTTTTTGTTTAAATTTTCTTATTTTTAAAAAAGAAGTGATATAATTGCCACTATTAAAAACTATAGGGACTACAAATAAATTAAAAAGACTATTTTAAGTTGATATAAAGATTTAATGCCAAACTAAAATCTATTAAATACTCAATAATAAATTATCTATTTAATGGATAATTTATTATAAGTTTTTCCTATCCAATTAAGGGGTAGGAATAATTTTCTAACTTGTTAAAATTATATTCATATTACTCAAGCTATTTGATTAATTCTTGAAAGTCAAGTCAAAAATCTAAAAAAAAATAAATATTTATATTGAATAAATTATTATTCTCGTGTCTACTTAGGTGAAGATTCTGCACACTGAATATGGTGTCATTTTTTCAAAATTAAGCATTATAAATAACGCCTACAACCCCATTATTAGTACCTATAATGAACACGCTTAAAAAAAACAAATTTCAAATAAATATAAACAACAGCCATAACAATTTACTTACTCCTTTTGGTAAAGCTATTCTGCGAGATCGATATCTTATGAAAGGTGAGGATTTTCAAGATTTATTTGCAAGAGTTTCTAGTTATTATGCTGAAGATAAACAGCATGCTCAAAAGCTATATGAATATATGAGTAAAATGTGGTTTATGCCGGCAACACCGATTTTAAGTAACGGCGGAACTGATAGAGGGTTACCTATATCATGCTTCTTGAATGAGACCAACGATAGCTTAGACGATATAGTAAACTTATGGACAGAAAATGTTTGGCTAGCTTCAAGAGGAGGGGGGATTGGTAGCTATTGGGGAAATGTGCGATCTATTAACGAAGAAATCTATAATAAAGGTCATTCATCCGGTATTATACCGTTTATTAAAGTAATGGATTCTATGACTCTTGCTATTTCGCAAGGTTCTATTAGACGAGGTTCATCGGCTGTATATTTGCCTATTAATCATCCTGAAATTGAAGAGTTTATCGATATAAGACGTCCAACAGGGGGGGATGTAAATAGAAAATCTCTTAATATTCATCACGGTATAGCTATTACCGATGAATTTATGAACGCTGTTGAAAACAATACGGATTTTGACCTTGTTAGTCCTGCTACCAAAAAAGTTACAAACAAAGTCAGGGCAAGAGACTTATGGGTCAAATTATTAACTACTAGAATAGAAACAGGTGAGCCGTATCTGTTATTTATCGATACTGTTAATAAATCTATCCCTGAGCATCATAAAAAACTAGGACTTCAAGTTAAAATGTCCAATCTTTGTAGCGAAATTACATTGCCTACGGGAATTGATCATTTAGGAAAGTCAAGAACTGCCGTTTGCTGCCTTTCTTCTTTGAATTTAGAGTATTTTGAAGAGTGGAAAGACGATAAAGAATTTATCCATTCTATTATGTTGTTCCTTGATAGCGTTTTAGAAGACTTTATTAATAAAGCACCGGATACCATGGCAAGAGCTAAATATTCGGCTTTGCGTGAGCGAAGCGTTGGGCTTGGCGTAATGGGATTCCACTCATTTTTGCAAATGAAAAAAGTACCGATAGAATCGATTATGGCAAAAGTTTGGAATAAAAAAATATTTGAATATATATCTGCTGAAGCCGATAAAGCCTCAATAGAAATCGGTAAAGAAAAAGGAGCATGTCCTGACGCTCTAGATGCAGGAAGTAATGAGCGGTTTAGCAATAAAACCGCAATAGCACCTACCACTTCAATTTCGGTAATAGCAGGTAATGCCTCGCCAGGAATAGAACCGTTTGCCGCTAATAGCTTTGTACAGAAAACTTTAACAGGTTCTTTTAACGTACGTAACAAACATTTAGAAAAGTTATTAGAAGAGAAAGGATTTAATAATGATCAGGTTTGGTCTTCGATTGCAACACATGAAGGATCGGTGCAACATTTAACATTTTTATCCGAAGAAGAAAAGCAGGTTTTCAAAACTGCCTATGAAATTGATCAGAATTGGTTAATTGAACTGGCAAGCGATCGTACTCCTTATATTACTCAAGCACAATCGTTAAATATCTTTTTACCGGGTAATGTTAGTAAGAAATATTTAAATAACATTCATTTTAAAGCCTGGAAAAAAGGCGTAAAAAGTTTATATTACTGTAGGTCGACATCAATACAGCGAGCCGATAAGGTCTCACATGATGTGCTAAAGGCAGATTTTAAAGATTTAGAGAAACAAAATGACAAGATAGCAGAAGCCGGTAACTACGAAGAATGCTTAGCTTGTCAGTAAGTATAAGTGTTGTTGCAGGAATCGAGAAACGTGTTCGGTGTCATACCGTGGCCTGACCATGGTATCTTGTATAACGAATTGTGTCCTAAGATACCCACGGTATGACATTAAAAATTACTGGATTGCTTCGTCAAAACTTATAGTTTTTCCTCGCAATGACGAAAAAATACGAGCCATGCAACAATGCCTACAAGTGAGCTAGATGATAGATACATTATTAAGAAATTAAAAAATAAATAAGAAAAATTATGTCACTACTTGATGCAAGTCCAATTTATAAACCGTTTTCATATCCATGGGCATATGAAGCTTGGCACACTCAACAAAAAATTCATTGGCTACCGGAAGAAGTACCGCTTGCCGACGATGTTAAGGATTGGAAATATAACTTAACCCCAGGTGAAAAGCATTTATTAACGCAAATATTTCGCTTTTTTACTCAGGCAGATATAGAAGTGAATAATTGCTATATGAAGCATTATTCACGCGTATTTAAACCGACTGAAATATTGATGATGCTATCAGCATTTTCTAATATGGAAACGGTACATATTGCAGCATATTCGCATTTACTTGATACGGTAGGTATGCCGGAAGTCGAATATTCAGCATTTCTTAAATATAAAGAAATGAAAGACAAGTATGATTATATGCAGCAATTTGAGGTGGATACTAAAGAAGATATAGCAACTACTTTAGCAGTATTTGGAGCTTTTACGGAAGGATTACAGCTATTTGCTTCTTTTGTGATCATGCTTAATTTCCCTCGTTTTAATAAAATGAAAGGTATGGGACAGATTATTGCTTGGTCAGTGCGTGATGAAACACTCCATACTAACTCAATTATTACTCTATTTAAGACTTTTGTAAGAGAAAACCCTGAAGTTTGGACGGAAACTTTACGTAAACGTATTTATGAAGCCTGTACGACTATCGTGCATTTTGAAGATGCATTTATTGAACTTGCTTTTGAAGTCGGCGGTATTGAGGGGTTAACGGCATATGAAGTAAGACAATATATTCGTTATATTGCCGATCGTCGTTTAATGCAGCTAGGACTCAAAGATGTATATTTGGTAAATCATAACCCGCTTCCTTGGCTTGACGAAATGCTAAACGGGGTTGAACATACGAATTTTTTTGAAAATAGAGCAACTGAATATTCTAAAGCGGCGACTACCGGTTCATGGGAAGAAGTATTTGCTGAAATGGATAATAAATAATACATATTAACAACAAAAATAAAAAAATTAAAGAATACTTGATCTATTTTCTTAAAATAGACTTAGAATATTTAAAAATTTCGAGTAATTTTATGGCTGTTATAAACAATAAAAATTATCAAAAAGTTGTAGAAAACATTTTATCTTCTTCTAAAGCTAATACAGTACTAATGAGTGCAATTAAGGATTTATCGTCTTCAAAAAGTATAAGTTTAAAAACGATGCTACTCGGAGCAAGGTTTGTTTTAACTAATCCGGTAAATACTTATAATCTTATTAAGCTTGCTAAATCTTCTAATATATATCTTGATCCGGAATTTCAAAAATCACTTCTCGAAAAATCTCCAATATGGGAATTTTTAAAAAAACATTCAGATGATTTGCCTAAAATAGGTCAAATCTTAGCAAAAGCAGGCTTTAGAGAATTTCAAGATAAGAGTGCTTTAGATCAAAAGGGACTCGAAATACTAAAAGAATGTTTTAAAAATGAAAAAGTACTTAAAAAACTTCAAGAAATTGCAGTTGAAGTAAAGCAAGAGCTACCGGACTGGAATAAAGTGACTTCTAGAAGTTTGGATATGCTGGTTACCGATAAAAATTTCAAAAAATTTTTTAACGAAAAGAGCGAAGATATTACGAATTATATACGTATCGGAGCAACTGAAATACTTCCAAGCGATTATATAAAAACTTTTGATGATATATTACAAAAACCTCAAAGTAAGGATATATATGCAAAAATTATAAAAATATTTAATGAGCATCCTGATTTTAAGCAAGAACTAGCTGAAAATATAAATAATACTAATTCTCTAAAAAGATTTAACAAGTTATCTCCTGAAAAACAAATAATTATTGAAAATTTCTTAGCAGAAGCGAAAGAACAAGCTAAACCTTTCTTAAAAGAACATTTTGAAAGCTACAAAATCGATCTTAAAATTTTAGATATTATTCCTACTTTATTAAATAAAATTCCTGAGACAAAAGAGATTTTGGATACTCTTAATGCTCCAAATCAAGGTGTAATGGTAGCTCTTCAGAAATCCTTAGAAATGGTAGCGGGTGATGATAAATTAAAAAGTTTTTTTGTTAACAATAAAACAATTTTACCAAATGTTGTTTTAGGTATTATTGAAAATACTCCTAGCGTACAAAGCATAACAAAAGAATATAATTTTGATAAACAAATGCTTAGTATAGTAGGTGAAGTTATGTCAAAACCGGAAATTGCTCATGCTATTATTGCAGACTTAAATAAAGGCGATTATATGAGTTTAACCGGTAATATAATCTCTGCCCTTAATGATCCTTCATTTAAATTAAAAGATATATTAGTAGAGCAAAGTAAAAAAGGCTTATTGGATAATTTAATTACAGGGGTTTTAGAACAAGATGAAAAAGGTAGCCAAAATATACAACAACTTATAAATTATGGTCTGGAAGCGAGGGATATTACTAAGCTAACTAGCATAATGCATATATTACTTGATAAACCTAAATCATTAAAAAAGGTTTTTCGAGATTTTATTCAAGGTAATTATACGGGAATGGCAAAAGAGTTAATAACTTTAACTAAGTACAATCCTGAAATCAAAAAATATTTAAACAATAGTAGAGAAATATTTGCGAGTATTCTAGATAAAACTTTAGTGGACATACCGGGTATAAATAACCTTGATAAGAAAGAATTATATAATATACTTCCATCAATGTTAAACCATCCTTATGAATTAGTTAAAGTTATAGCAGAAGTCGAAAAAAGTAATTATCGTGGGGCCGCTAGTGCCGTATATAATCTAGCTCAAAAAACAAATTATTTTGAAGGGCAATTACCGAATATTGTAAAAGCAGGTTTTAGCTATGCTACTGAAAAAGTAAAAGATGTATTTAGTGCACCACAAGATTTTAAAGATAAAACTATCGATGAAATTACTCTTAGAGATTATTTAAATAAAATACAAAATGGAAAATTCAACCTAGAGGGAGCTATATTAGTAGGTAATTTATCTAACATCAATTTCTCAGGTGTGTCATTAAAAAATGCAGATTTAACTAAAGTAACCTCTTTGAAAGATTGTAATTTTAAAAATACTAATTTAGCAGGTGCTAAATTACCTGATAATTTAATGCTACTTACTGACACTTATAATCTTGATAAGACCATCCCTTCTTTAGCACCTGAACTAATTAAAGAACAACAAGCTAAATTAATTGATAAGGCAATTGATAAAGTATTTTTACAAGTACAAGCCGAGGGAAAAAGAAATTTACTTAGTAAAAAAGAATTTGTTCAACAGGTGAAAATATTATATGAAGAAAATCAAACGGTTAAAGACTATATTATAGAAAAGTTAAATTCACTACCTATGAATATGGTTACTAATCTAGCTACTCCTAAAACAAATCAATATAAACATATTACAAATCATATAAATTATCCATTACAAGTATTGAGACCTTTGTATGAAAATATTGCAAATAAACAAGATATTAAGAGTAATTTATTGACAAATATTTTAAGTGAACAAATATCACAAAAACTTTTTGATAAGGGTGATAATAGAGGGGAAGATTTTTATATGATTAATCAGATGCTCAAATCTATCGTTTCTGAATATTCTAAAGAAAATCCTGATAATATAAATAATTTTTTAGAGCCGCAAAATCTAAAAAAGTTAGCAAGTAATATTGCATCTACTTTAAATTCTAAATCCAAATATACTTGGGCAGGCACTATTAACGGTGGAATTTACTTACCAAAAGAAATCTTCAATGGGCAGTTAAAAGATAACTTTAAAAATGAGTTTGAAAAAATTAATAAATTAAATGTTTTAAAAGAAGCAAAAAATATAGCTTCAAATTTAGATAGTAAAGTACATATAATAGATAATCACGATAAATCACACACTTACGCATCATTACCAATAAAAAGTAAAAAATACACAAATAACTCCATAAACCTTAGATCAAATTGATTTAATTATCATATTAGGCAATATAAATTAAAAAGTTTTTTTGCTGATAATAAAATAGTCTTATCAAATATTGCCTCAGGTATTATTGAAAATACTCCAAATATACAAAGCATGACGAATGAATATAATTTCGATAAACAAATGCTTAAAATAGTCGGCGAAGTTATGTCAAAGCCGGAGACCGCACATGATATTATTGCAGATGTAAATAAAGGTTATTATATAAGTGTAACAAGTCGTGTAATTTGAAAAAGGTAGCCAAAATATAAAACAACAACTTGAAAATTACGGATTAGAAGCAAAGGATGTTATAAAACTTACGAGTGTAATGCCGACTTTAATTAACAATCCTGAATCATTACAAAAGATTTTTAATGGATTTGCTAAAGGTGAGTATACAGGAATGGCGAAAGAGTTAATAACTTTAACTAAAGATAACCCTGAGATTAAACAATAATAGAGAAATATTTGCGGGTGTTTTAGATAAAACCTTAAGAGATATACCAGGTATAGCTAGACCATAGATAATAATAAATAAGTTATGGCAAGCAGTTACAGTTACGATTTAAGAGTGAAACTATTCAAAGCTCTAGATGATGTGCTCTCAATTGTTAAAGCATGTAAAATATTCAATATAGGTCGTAACACTATATATAGATGGAAAACTCTTAAATGGGAAACAGGAGATATAAAAGCAAAACCTTATGGTCCAG
>JAPYLE010000131.1 GCA_027293795.1 Rickettsia endosymbiont of Ixodes persulcatus | reverse complement strand
AACATACCATATTTGAATATATAGAGGTATTTTACAACCGTATAAGAATGCATTCTTCTAATGACTATCTATCACCAGTACAATATGAAGAAATACAAAAATGTGCATGAACAACTGTCCGGAAAAGTGTTGACACATCACAATACTGTTTCCTTAATTCTGGAAATTCTTGCTGAATCTTCCTTGAACTTTTCCCTTTTAGATACTGTACTACCTTGCTAATGCTTTGATAAGGTTGCACCGATACATAGATATGTACATGATTTGAAGCTACCTTCCCCTCTTAATATATCTACTCCTCCATTATCCTTACATATCTTCTGGGTTAAGTCTTTAACTCTTCTACCAATATCACCAACAATATATTATATCGATATTTGATAACCCATACTATATAAGTACAGTCGTAAACTGTGTGGCTTGTCTTCTTGTAATACTGCATCTCCACATCCATGTTAAAACCCCGCACTGCAAGTGCGGGGTTTTTCTCCCAAATTTGGGACAATAAATAGCTTTATATGATATGTCAAGTATATTGGCAAGTTTTACAATAAAAAGTACTTCTTCCTGAGTGCTTTGTTTTGAGAATAGTACTGGAGCAGTTGAGGCATTTTTGTCCTTCTCTACCGTAAACCGTAAGTTGCTGAGTAAAATAACCAGGTTTACTATCACCGTTTACAAAATCTTTAAGAGTAGTGCCGCCGGCAGTTATAGCTTTAGTTAACACTTCTCTAATCGATTTAATTAAATTTTCTATTTCATCATCCTTTAAATCGCTACCTAGTTTATTCGGATGAATTCTAGCTAAATGAAGACTTTCGGAAGCATAAATATTACCGACTCCGACTATAACTCTATTATCCATAATCAACTTTTTTATCGGTATTTTTCGGGTAATTAATTTGCTTTTTAAATATCCGAGTGTTAATAAATCAGAAAGTGGCTCTATTCCTAGATTATGAAAAAATTCCTCTTCTAAGAAATTAGTTTTAAAGCTATAAACCATTCCAAAGCGTCTAGTATCGTTGAAAATTAACTTTTCGCAGTTATTTAAATCAAAAATCACGTGATCGTGTTTTTGAATTTTATAATTAGCAGGTTGCACGGTAAACCTACCACTCATACCTAGATGGATAACTAAAGAATAATAATTACCAAAATCGATAATTAAATATTTTGCACGACGCCTAACATTCAGTATATTAGTATTTGAGATTTCGGTAGCTAAAAGCGGAGATAACTTATAACATAAATTATCTCTTTTTAACTCTACATTTTCTATAATAAGCCCGATTAGCTTATCTTTCAGAGAGTTTTTAAGAGTTTCTACTTCAGGAAGTTCCGGCATTTGATACTATATTATAACAAAAAACTATGAACCAAACAAATTTTGGCTTTAAAAAAGTAGATTACACTAAAAAACAAGGGTTAGTAAATAACGTTTTTTCTAACGTCGCGGATAAGTATGATTTAATGAACGATCTTATGAGCTTTGGATTGCATCGCTTGTGGAAAGATGAGTTTATTAGGCAAATTCCAAATCTTAACTCTCATATATTAGACATTGCTAGCGGTAGCGGTGATATTGCTTTAAAGCTTGCTAAAAAAGCAAGAGATAGAGGAAATAATGTCTCTTTAACTTTAAGTGACATAAATGAAGAAATGTTGAGACATGCTAAAAAGAAAGCAATAGATCTTAATATATTTCAAAACCTTAAATTTACTGTAGCAAGTGCCGAAGAATTGCCTTTTTCGGATAATAGTTTTGATTATTATACTATAGCATTCGGCATTAGAAACGTACCTGACATTAATAAGGCTTTAAAAGAAGCTTATCGAGTTCTAAAACCGATGGGTAAGTTTATATGTCTTGAGTTTTCAAAAGTAAAAGAGGGAGGCTTAAAAGATTTTTATAAATTTTACTCATTTAATATTATACCTAAAATTGGTCGAATGATAGCAGGTAATAAAGAGGCATATGAATATTTGGTCGAAAGTATAGATTTATTCCCCTCGCAGGATGAGTTTAGAATAATGATTAAAGAAGCCAGTTTTGCAGAGGTTAATTATAAAAATTTAAGTAACGGTATAGTAGCGGTACATAGTGCATATAAGATATGATAAGTAATTTTTTAAATTTAATGCGTATTTTTCGTATCATCAGTAAAAAACAAATCCTAATTGATTCTAGAGTTCCTAAATATTTTAGGTTTATTGGTTATATATTAGCTTTATTTTTTGCTCCGATATCATTAATAAAAAAATCACGTGAAGATTACGGCAAACGCTTAATAGATTGTTTAAGCAACCTTGGACCTATTTATATAAAATTCGGACAAACGCTTTCTACAAGAGCTGATTTAGTAGGAGCAGAAATAGCAGAGTATTTAAGATTATTACAAGATAAGCTACCTCCGTTTGATAGTGGGGTGGCTAGAGAAATTATAGAGAGGGAGTTTGGTGAGTATGATGCCATTCCGTGGCTTGACCACGAAATCCATAACAGCAACTGGATACCGCGATCGAGTTGTGGTATGACAATATCACACTTCGATGACAACCCGGTAGCTGCCGCTTCAATCTCGCAAGTATATAAAGCACGGCTAGCAACCGGTGAGTATGTTGCGGTAAAAATATTGCGTCCCGATATTCATAAAAAATATAACCGAGATATTAAGCTGCTATATTTTCTAGCAAGAATCGTCTCAAAATTTTCTAAAGCAAAAAGGCTAAAACCGATTAAAGTAGTCGATAAATTTCATGAAACTATGAAATTTGAGCTTGATTTAAGGCTAGAAGCTGCTGCTGCTTCCGAGCTTATGGATAATATGCGAAATGATATTAACATAATAATTCCTAAAATATATTGGGATTTAACATCGGAAAGTATACTAACTACCAAGTGGCTAGAAGGAACTTCTATATATGATACTTCGCTGCTAAAAGAAATGGGCTTAGAACCAAAAAAAATAGCTCAGGATTTTGCCGTAATGTTTTTTAATCAAGCCTATAGAGACGGATTTTTTCATGCTGATTTACACGCAGGAAATATTTTAGTAAACACGCAAGGTAAGATAATCCTGCTTGATTTCGGTATTATGGGCAGACTTAAGGAAAAAGACCGCTTAGCCGTTGCCGAAAGCTTATTCGGTTTTTTAAAGCGTGATTATAAATTAGTGGCTAAAGTACATTTAAAAGCAGGTTATATCCCCTCAAATACCGATTTAGATTTGTTCGCTCAAAGTTGTAGAGCAGTTACCGAGCCTATAGTAGGTGCCCCCACAAAAAATATTGCCATAGGTAAGTTGCTTGCACATTTATTTAAAATTACTGAAGATTTTGGCATGGAAGTACAACCGGAATTGTTGTTATTACAAAAGACTTTGATAATGGTTGAAGGGATAGGTAGACAGTTAGATAGTAATGTTAATATGTGGCAACTAGCCGAACCTTGGATTAAAAAATGGGCAGTGAAAAATTTAAGCCCTGAAGCAAAGTTATTACGATTAATTAAGCATTATATAACTACCTTAGAGGATATTATTTGACATATAGAAAACTTTTAATATTATAACCTCATATATAAAAAGCTTATTAATATGAAACTAAAAGATTTATTTATTAAATTTCAAACTTCTTTCCTAGTTGATTGTAAAAATGATAAATTAGTATTTCCTTCGCATAAAGAACAAAAATATAAAAGTGACCTAAAAGAAACAATAGGAGAGGAAGAGTTTGAAAAATTAACAGCTTCAGATAGAATTGTTCAATGTCCTGAAAACTTAGAAAATATAGCTTTAGTAAGTATAGAAAAGCACCCTGATATATCACTTATAGTAGCAGAATTTCTTAATGATGCAAAACGTGAATATTATAAAATCTTTATAGTAATGATACTCCTCGCAGCAGAGCTGCGAGGTATCTAAAAAAGTTTTAGTTGCTTCTGATGAAAAGCTTTATATGATGGTCGATCCACCCCTTGATTCTTTACATAGTTGCGTAATTTTTTCTCA
>JAPYLE010000130.1 GCA_027293795.1 Rickettsia endosymbiont of Ixodes persulcatus | reverse complement strand
TAATTTCCTGACGTATTGAACTCATGGTGCTTGTGATGCTAACGCATCATGGCGCACATGGCAAGCTAAAGCTTTTCCATCTGGAAGATGGAGGTTTTAACCACCAAAGGGACTATAAAATCTAATTCCTAAAATATACACAATAATAATAGCAAAATGGCCGGTCACTCAAAGTTCAAAAATATTCAGCATCGTAAAGGGGCTCAAGATAAAAAGAGAGCAAAAGTTTTCACTAAATTAATTCGTGAAATAGTTACTGCAGCTAAAACCGGTTTTTCTAATAACCCTGAAAATAATCCACGTCTTAGAAATGCTTTAACTGCTGCACGTAGTCAAAATCTCCCAAAAGAAAGAATCGACAAAGCTATTAATAGTGCTAATGATTCTTCTAATACCGAAAATTATACGGAAATTAGATACGAAGGTTACGCACCTGGCGGTATTGCTATAATAGTTGAAGCTTTAACCGATAATAAAAACCGTACTGCTGCTGAGGTACGCTCTAGTTTTACTAAATATGGTGGGAGTTTAGGCGAAACCGGTAGTGTTAATTATTTATTTAAACATTGCGGCGTTATTCAATATCTAAGCAACATAGCATCGAGTGAAAATATTTTAGAAGCGGTTATAGAAATAGATGTAGATGATATTATATCTGATGATACCACCCATACAATCTATACGGATATTGAAAATTTTTCTAAAGTTCTAGAATTTTTAACCGGCAAATATGGCATACCTGAAGACTCTTATATAGGCTGGGTTCCATTAAATACAATAATTATAGATGATAAGGAAAAAGCCAAAAAATTACTAAAGCTTGTGGAGGTTTTAGAAGAAAGCGACGATGTGCAAAGAGTTTTCGGTAATTATGAGCTATCTGATGATGTTTACGAAATAATACAAGGAGAATAATGACTTATAACGGTGCAAATTATCAAATAATTATTTTAGCAGCCGGTAAAGGCACTAGAATGGAATCCGATTTACCGAGAGTAATGCATAAAGTCGGCGGAGTTCCAATGCTTGAAACGGTATTAAAGAATTCGCTCGAAGTAACAAATGATATAGTTATAGTTTATTCAGAGGAACTTAAAAAATATTTAACGCCCTATGAGAATATGTGTCGCTTTGTACTGCAAAAAGAACCTAAAGGTACAGCTCATGCTGCTTGTGCAGCAATAGATTTAATTGATGAAAATAAAATAATATTAGTTTTATGCGGCGATCATCCTCTTATTACTCCAAAACTTATGCATGAATTAATAGATTATTTAAGCCTTACTAATTCTGCATTAGTGACTTTAAGTTTTGAGAGAGAAAATCCTGCTTGGTACGGTAGAATAGCTACTGATAAAAACGGTGATTTTTTAGAAATAATCGAGTATAAAAATGCAAGCGAAGAAGAGAAAAAAATAAAGCTTTGTAACTCGGGTATTATGGCTTTCAGTAGAGGAGTTTTAAATAAATACTTACCTTTATTTGCTACTAATACTACCGGTAATAAGGAAGTTTATTTAACTGAAATAGTAAAAATATGTAAAAATCACGGTGAAAAAGTTTCATATTTATTATCTACTGATCATGCTTTAATTGTTGGTGTTAATAATAAAAATGAGCTAGAGGAAGCCAATAATATTTTTTCTAAGAATAATTGTTAAAAAAGTCTTAGCATTGTTGCATGGCTTCTATGTCATTCCCGCAAAAGCGGGAATCCAATTAAATGTCATACCGCGACTTGACCACGGGATGACAAAGCAAATTCTGGATTCCTGCTTCCGCAGAAATGACATAGAGGCCATGCAACAATGCCAAAAATCTTGGAGAGATGGCCGAGCGGTTTAAGGCGCACGCCTGGAAAGCGTGTTCACGGCAACACGTGTCGGGGGTTCGAATCCCCCTCTCTCCGCCAACTCTAGAAAGCTTACCACTTCTTGCGGTTTATCGAACGGAAAAGCCAAGGAGTAATCAAGGTTTTCACCTCTCAAACTTAGGTTCGCAAATATAAAATTTAAAAATTCTTTTTTCGTCAATTGTCGAACCTTTAAAGGTTTCATACGCATTTGTCGTTACATTTATAAAATCTAAAAGCCTCTTAGAAAACTTATAATTTATACCGTCATAACTACTAATGATACTCCTCGCAGCAGAGCTGCGAGGTATCTAAAAAAGTTTTAGTTGCTTCTGATGAAAAGCTTTATATGATGGTCGATCCGCACCTTGATTCTTTACATAGTTGTGTAATTTTTTCTCATCTCTATGTTTTCCAA
>JAPYLE010000129.1 GCA_027293795.1 Rickettsia endosymbiont of Ixodes persulcatus | reverse complement strand
AATCCTATAGAACATTATTGGTTTAAGATTAAGAACGAAATAAGAAAAGTTACGGGGCAATTCAAAGATATCAGTATGGCTGTAGAACACGTACTAAAGTTTATTTAACTGTACCTATTTCCTATGGTCTAGCTATAACTTGGGATGATAATAATTCTCAGTCTATTTTATCTAATCTTTTTGAAACTGAACTAACAGAAGATATTGCTTAATAATTTAAGCGTTGTTGCGTGATTCCTATGTAATTCCCGCCTGTGCGGGAATGACATAAAACGAGCCGTGCAATAAATCCCTACCTCCGCGGGAATGACATTACTACAAACATTAAATTCTATTAATCAATAATTAAAAAGTTGACTATTTGTTTGCGAAAATTAGAAAATTTGTGTATAATATTCGCACGATAAAATAATTTAAATTAAACAGAACACTTGATATGATGAATAAACAAATTAATCGAAAGCTTCCGGACGGAAGTACAGTTTCGCAGTACGTGAGGGGGATATAAATAGTGTTAGACTTTTACTTTTACAAGGGAGCTGATGTTAAAAGATGCACAAAGAAATAAACCCATACATTATGCATTTATAGAACAAATTAAAGAGTTATTAACAATTCCGCTAACGCACCGCTTAGCACTTCATGAATTCAAAGCAGAACAGAAACTTACTGAACTGAAAAAAAACATTAAAAATGAGGATGATAAAAATAAAATTATCAACGGATTAATTATGAATCCTGAATTTTATTCTGATATAGATGATGCTACAAGAGAGAAATTAATAGAAAAGCTTTTAAATTACAATATTAATGATCATAATCCCCGTAACAGCTCCGGGTAATAACAGCACCAATAACAACCACTACAACAACTTCTACAGCAATACCGGCAGATGATAATGTACGTGCACCGGATCTTGCAAGAAATGATGTTTTAATTGAACCTAAAGACAAACCGTACACCGCTTGGTATAGCAGTCTCAGCCGGAAATGCAGATATTGTTAAAGAGTTAATCTCTTAGGGTTTAATTCCCCGAAGCTTTGCTTCGTGATATGATGTATGGATGGAAGAGAGTAGGTACATACATAAGAGCCATAATGTTACAGTACTTATTTATCATTTAGTAACGCCTGCAAGATATCGTAGAGC
>JAPYLE010000128.1 GCA_027293795.1 Rickettsia endosymbiont of Ixodes persulcatus | reverse complement strand
AATGCTTTACCACTATATCTTACGCTACTTGCTTGTAAAAATGATTTATATAAGTCTTTGCTACATTTTGATCTTGCCATCTTAACTAAAACTCTTTTTTGTTAGATTAACATATTTTCTGCTAAGTGCGAAACTCCTGATAATAAATGATATTAGAAAACTAGATAGCAAGCTAGTAACAGATTTATCAAATATCATCAATTTTATTTTGTAGATTCTTTTATTACTCAGTGTACAATCCTTTTTATGGCTACACGTTTTGAAGATCTACAAAATTTTCATCAAAATTTAGATAAAATCAACTTTTTGGTGCCGTCACAAGAATATGATCCAAAATACCAACCAAAAAACTATAAGGGTTTTATAAATATTGAAGCGATAACCTGGAATAGGTTTTTAGTTAAATATCAAAAATTATTTAATAATCTTAGCGAAGAATCTTCAGAAATATTATTTAGCATCTGTAGTGATAATAATGATTTTGTAAAATCGTTGCTTTCAGACTTTCTCTCGTAATTTAGAAAAGCAAACTAACACCATAACCTATATGATGGATAAATATTCAGGTAATACTTATTCTTGTCATACAACTCGGCTTTTTAATATTTGTGAAAATACAACAAAATCTGAAGTTATAGAATATTTTATTGATTATTTAGAACCTTGGAAAGGATTACCTATTTATTGGTGCTATAATGATATGCTTCCTATGGGTGAAGTTTCTTCAAAACTACTAAACTATGATTATGAATAATATTTAAATCAGTAATAAAAATTCTAAAATAATTCTAGAAATTTTATAATTTAGATGATATAAAGTTAAGCCATAATCGGAGAGATGGCCGAGTGGCCGAAGGCGGCGGTTTGCTAAACCGTTATACGGGTCATACCGTATCGGGGGTTCGAATCCCTCTCTCTCCGCCAGCTCAGTTTAAAGTATTATGCTCTTTTATTTTCTTTATAACTTATCTAGTAACATCCTAATCATTTTTTGATAAGGAACGTGGGCAGTAGCTGCCTGACCTTTAAAAAATTCTACACTTTCTTTGCTTAACGAAATAGTTACTTTTACTAAATCATCTTTTAATAATAACTCTTTAGGATGCGGTAAAAAATCTTTTACTATTTTTACTGTACCTATTCTCCGTCAGCGTATTTTGTTTTCTTGCTCATAAATCCTCTTACCTTTTTGCGGGTATCCTGCTCCAAACATTCTTATATGGTTATCTCGAAACATAAAACAGACTGTTAAAATATTATCGTCAACTTTTCCTAAACAAAAATATCTTTTCTCGGTAATATAGCTAGACCATAGGAAATAGGTACAGTTAAATAAACTTTAGTACGTGTTCTACAGCCATACTGATATCTTTGAATTGCCCCGTAACTTTTCTTATTTCGTTCTTAATCTTAAACCAATAATGTTCTATAGGATT
>JAPYLE010000127.1 GCA_027293795.1 Rickettsia endosymbiont of Ixodes persulcatus | reverse complement strand
GAAATAAGAAAAGTTACGGGGCAATTCAAAGATATCAGTATGGCTGTAGAACACGTACTAAAGTTTATTTAACTGTACCTATTTCCTATGGTCTAGCTATACCTATTGAATATGATATAAATAACTCAGAATCTAATTTTTTAAAAATTGACATCTTTACAACAGAGGATACAAATGCTGAGGTAACAATAACAAGAGCCAGGATTGATATTAATGGTATAGGATATATAATATAGAAAGTCACATTTAAGAAGACCCAATCGAGTATATGTATAACATTCAATGCTATATATTAGTAAAACTTTATAAACCTAGGACTATGAGTTTCCCCTAAATTTACTCTTGTTAATTAATAGATTCCTGCTTCTAACTCATAATTGCCCGAAGTTGAGATAAAGAATCAACCACTTTCATCTTTTAGATGAAAGTTTGTTTTATAGCGACTAGAAGTCACATATGAAGCTAAAGCTTTTCCATCTGGAAGATGGAGGTTTTAACCACCAAAGGGACTATAAAACTACACTCTTCTATCAGTTCTATACTTAAACTTACCTTGAAATATTTTATTGCTTCTTGAAACAATTTAATTACTATTTCATTTTGATTTTCTCTCTTATAGAATCTCCCTAAATTTTAAAATAATCCACCTATTTTGTTACAAATCTTGCTAAAAGCGTTAGGAGGGTTATCATAACCATAGCTAAAGTTAAAATTTTTATCAATTTCTAGAGCATTAATATATTCTCTTATTGCTATAAACCAATCTAATTCTGAGTTACTATTTTCATATATCATCCCTAAATAATAATGAGCATTGGCTTTTATTTCATTTATAGCAGCAACAAACGTAGCTTGTGTGTCCGTAAATTTCTCAAGCCATTTTAAGGCTTCGGTATAATACTTAATTTTTTCTTCATTATTTTTATATCATTGCTAATCTGGTAAGATTGTAACTTTATAGCTAATATGGCTTGATCTAGTTAACCACCCTGCATGCAAATGCAGGGCTTAAGATTACGGTATCAATGCCTTAGCTATAGCTAGTTTTCAACTTGAAAGTTTCCAAATTTATCATCTCTCGACTCATGTTTATCAATATAATCCTTGATCATTTG
>JAPYLE010000126.1 GCA_027293795.1 Rickettsia endosymbiont of Ixodes persulcatus | reverse complement strand
GGCCCAATACTAAAGATCATACACATCAAGTTAAGAAAAGCAAGTAGGTTATACTGGTATTACGGTAGTAAATTATGAATTAAAAAGAAGCTAATATATGGTATAAATTTTTGCAAGATTAACAACTAAATTGTAAGAATTTGTACTATGGGGGGAAATAGTAAACTTAGCAAAACTATGCCAATAGTTTTTTGGAGAGACAGCCAATAATTTATCCATTACAACCGGATTTATTAAGACACAATGAAAAATAACTGGTTCAGCTTTTCTAAAAGCTAGAGTGTTTGGTAATATGAGCGAGAGTAATTGGAGTCTTGATGGAATGCGTAATTTTCCTGACGTATTGAACTCATGGTGCGTGTGATGCTAACGCATCATGGCGCACATGGCAAGCTAAAGCTTTTCCATCTGGAAGATGGAGGTTTTAACCACCAAAGGGACTATAAAAAAAGACTGGATGGATTGTGCTACAAGCTCGGATTGTTGCATGGATCGATTTTTTCGTCATTGCGAGAAAAATACGAAGTAATTGACAAAGCAATCCAGTGAAAAATGCTAATTTATAGCATTTTTTTATTACTTTTTCTAGATTGCCACGCTCCTTACAGTCGCTCGCAATGACGATTTGGTATCCATGCAACAAACCTTACAAGCTCGCGGGGTGACATTATAGGTTACTAGATTCCTGTTTTTAGCTATAATGACATTGATCATTTTAAATGAAGATTGACTTAAATAACTCTATTTGTTATAATTTTTCAAGATACCAAAAAACAATTATCATGAATTCGCATAAAACATTACCGCTTCTGCCAAAAGCCACGGCTATGTGGTTAATTGAAAATACTTCTTTAACTTTTAAACAAATTGCCGATTTTTGCGGTATTCATGAATTTGAAATAAAAGGTATAGCTGACGGTGAAGTAGCACAATCTATAAAAGGTTTAAATCCAATTGCAAATGGTCAATTAACTTTAGAGGAAATTGAACGTTGCAGTAAAGATCCTAACACTAGCTTGCAAATTTCATATAGTCCGGCTGATGAATTGATGAAAAATCAGAAAAAACAACGTGCTAAATACACCCCTATAGCAAGACGTCAAGGTAAACCGGATGCTATATATTGGTTATTGTATAATTATCCGAACATCCAAGACCATCAAATAATTAAACTAATAGGTACTACTAAAACTACTATCGATGCTATTAAAACCCGTAGCCATTGGAATATGAATTCTATTCGTCCTCGTGATCCTGTATTACTGGGAATCTGTAGTCAAATAGACCTGAATAAAATAATAGAAGTCTTAAAACCTATACAAAATCCTACAAAAGAATCATAAAATTATACTAATACTAAAATTATTAGTATTGTAAGTTGCATTTCTGGATACCGTGGTCAAGCCAGGGCATGACACCGAATGCGTTTTTCGATCCATGCCACAAGGCTCGCAACGATGACTTGTGATCCACGTAAGCAATTCCTCACAAGCAGAATTTTTTATGGATTAAAAAAGTGAATTACTGTCTAATAAGTCGTTTATCACTAGGTAAATTATAATTTTGATCTAGAGAACGATATGGACAAATATCAATCCCTCCACGCCTAGTATATACTATATAAATAGAAAGAAAATCAGGATTTATAGCGTTTTTAATGTCTGTAAAAATACGCTCGGCGCACTGCTCTGCAAATTCATTACAATTTCTAAAAGATATTAGACATTTT
Source organism: Rickettsia endosymbiont of Ixodes persulcatus (assembly GCA_027293795.1). GTDB lineage: Bacteria > Pseudomonadota > Alphaproteobacteria > Rickettsiales > Rickettsiaceae > Rickettsia. The sequence goes on along the minus strand of JAPYLE010000126.1, from coordinate 5,286 downwards.
AGGAAAGAATCATGTTTTAACTTTTTTCCTTTATATTTTATAACGATTGTACCCCAATCCGGCTGACCGGTTACTAAGCAATTTGATTTTAGTAAATTAGAATTAATCTCTTCTTCTACCAAAACATCTTCATACTCAATTAAACTATTATTGGGTGGACCGTAATTATTGCATTCTATATCTAAATCATCGATATTTTTACCGCTTGGAATACCAAATTCTATTTTTGTATTTATAGGAGATATCCGTCCTGTTACTTTAGCGTGTGTAACATTACTTAGGTCCTGCAAGATAATTCTTTCTAATTCTTCTATTGATTTAACAACAAAGTTATTAAAAGAATTTAGATATAACTTAAATGATTTTGATTCTACTATATTTTTAGAATCCGTCGGTATATAAAAAGTGCCTACTCCAACCCATGGCTTACCGTTCTTATTAAGACAAGATAACTCATATGTATTCCAAACATCTACACCGTAAAACGGAAGATTATTACTATTTATTCCAAGTTCGTTTCGATTATTTATACGTGGAATTTTAAATAATAAAGTTGCATCGCAACTATCTTTATAAGTACTTTTTTCACCAAGTAAAGAAGCAGATAAAGGCATTAATTATGCTCCTTGTGCTAAAATTTCTTTTTGTTGTAATTCATCATATTCTTTTAGCATATAACCGCGTCCCCATACTGTATCGATATAATCTCTACCTCCGGCAGCATCACTTAACTTTTTACGAAGCTTACAAATAAATACGTCAATAATTTTCATTTCCGGTTCGTCAACACTACTATATAAGTGATTTAAGAACATTTCTTTAGTTAAAATAGTTCCTCTTCTAAGTATTAATAGCTCTAAAATAGCATATTCTTTGTTCGTCAAATGTACTTTTTTGCCGTTAACTTCTACACTTCTAGTATCTAGGTTTACACTAACCTTATCAAATCTAAATACTGATGCTGCATGCCCTTTAGAACGTCTAACTATAGCTTTAATTCTAGCAATTAATTCCTCTCTTACAAACGGCTTGGTTAGATAATCATCGGCTCCGGAAGAGAAACCGGCAATTTTTTGATCCATATCCGTTAAGCTAGATAGAATTAAGATTGGGGTTTTTATTTTTGCAGCACGCAATCTTAGTAATATCTCAAAACCATTAATATCAGGTAACATAAGATCTAAAATCACTAGATCATAACCACCAACTTTACCAAGCCTTAAACCTTCTACACCAACTGAAGCTTTATCGCAAACTATACCCTCTGAAGCTAAAGTTAGCTCAATTAAGTTAGCCATTTCCGGCTCGTCTTCCATTAACAAAACTCTCATTGTTTTTCTCCATAAAATTCAATTTTTATATTGTGCTATAATTTAATTACAGTTAATTATTGTTAATTAAATTATAATTTTTTATCTAGTGTTTTATACATTCATTAATCACATAAGTAAAGAATATTTAATCATATTGATAAAATTTTTACTATTAAGCTCTATCTGTGATTTAAAAACCATGGGGTTTAAAATGAAGTTTATTAAATAATTAAATGATTTTCTTAGTTTTGATGCTCTGACATTTTCTTATGATATAAGGCACCAAAGTCTATAGGATCAATCATTAAAGGCTGGAATCCTGCATCCTGAGTACAACTAGCTATAATTTTTCTAGCAAATGGAAATATCATTGCCGGACAATGAACGGATAATAAAACCGGATGTTGTTCAGAATCAATATTAATTAAATTAAATACTCCGGCATATTTTAATTCTATCTGAAATAATTTATATTTTTTATTTCTTGCAATTGCTTCGATATTTAACTCTACTTCATAGAAATTTTCTTCCGATAAATTAGTAGTATTTATATCTAGAGATAAATCAATTTGAGGGCGTTGATCCAAAGCCGCAAGAGAAGACGGGACAGAAGGGTTCTCAAGAGATAAATCTTTTATATATTGTGCATTAACGGAAATATGAGGCATTGCCTCATTCGTATTGGTATTTATTGTACTCATAAAAATCCTTATTAAAAATTTAATATTTATAATTACTTACTTAATAGTATTGTTTTTTAAAGTAAGAGCAAATAAATTTTTTACATAAAAAAGTTATGTTAACGGTAAAGTTACCCCTACTTGTTTCATATATTTCCCTTGTCGATCGGCATATGAAGTATCACAAATTTGATCACTTTTTAAAAATAAAAACTGGCAAGCTCCCTCATTTGCATATATTTTAGCAGGTAATGGAGTAGTATTAGAAAACTCTAAAGTTACATGTCCTTCCCACTCCGGCTCTAACGGAGTCACATTTACTATTATACCGCACCTTGCATAAGTGGACTTGCCAACACAAATAACTAATACATCACGCGGTATTTTAAAATATTCTATAGTTCTGCCAAGGGCAAAACTATTAGGTGGAATAATACACACATCTACTTCTCTATCAACTAAATTATATTCACTGAAATTTTTTGGATCAACCGTAGTAGAATTAATATTGGTAAATATTTTAAATTCATTAGATACTCTAGCATCATAGCCGTAAGAAGATAAGCCGTAAGAAATAATCTTTTCTTTATTATGAACTCTTATCTGCTTTTCCGCAAAGGGCTTAATCATACTTTGATTTATAACAGCCTCTTTTATCCACTTATCTGACATTATAGCCATAATCAAAACTTAGTTTAATTAATAAACTAATGATTATAACTCATAATTATTTACAATACAAAATTTTTTTAAAACTATAAGTCTAAGGCCACTTGAATAATGATAGTGATAATAATACAAATATTATCTATTTAAAATTAAATTATTACAAATTAAAATAGTTTTTTATTGTCAATTTATGAAAAGTATTATTATATTCTAGTGTAGTTAGATTTTTTATTAACTAAAAATTTATTTTGTATTAGTAAATTTTATTATTTAGGTTTATGGAGGCTTTATAAAGTGAAAAATTTATTATTAGCTGCAAGTATTATTTGCTTTGCATCGGCTGGTCTTGCCGAAAAAAATCCAACGCCCATTGTTTCTAATTCTGATACTGAAATAAAATTAAAAGGATTTTATTTATTTGAAAGTGGTTATATTAAACAGGATCATCTAATTTTATTTGATAAAAATGTAACCGATAACAGGAAAAAGCTAGGGTTTTACACGGAAGCAGCGTTTGCGGCAACTATTACTAAAACTATCAATGATGTAATAGCAGGTGCTAAAATAGTGCTTCAGCCTACTACAAGAGCAAAAACCTCTACAAGTTATAATGGATCACATATCTTTATTGAAACTAGTTACGGTAAAGCAGAACTCGGCTCTCCTGCTGACGCAAGTACTAAATTGCGTATTACCGGCTCTCAAGTAACTGCGGGTGCCGGAGGATGGTCTAGATATGCTCTACTCGACGGTCAGTATATGAGGTATAAAGGCCTAAAACCGGATTTTGATACTAGTGCTAGCTTTTATCTTGCCTCATACTCGAATTATTTTGATCAAATCAATGATAAAGCTGAAAGAGCTAGAAGAGTAAACGTTTTTACGCCTAAAATGAAAGGCTTTCAAGCCGGTATCTCTTATACTCCCGATACTGCTAATACGGGCGGTAATAGAGATATAAATAATTTAATGCTTGAAAAAAGCTCAGGAAGAAACGGGATTAGTGTTTCTAAAACTGGAATAAAGACGGTTAAATTAGAAAATAATGAAACTATGACTATCAATCAGAATATTAGAGATGCTTTTTCTGCCGGCTTAACTTATGAACATGAAATTAGCGAAGATGCAGGCTTAAAATTATCTGTTACCGGAGAATACGGCAAGCCTGCTCGTCGTCTTATTCATGCTAAAATGGACGGAACTAAATTAGTAGAAGTTCTAAATACTTATAAGCTTTCTAATTTAAAAGCATATAATCTTGGAGCAGTATTTACTTACGGTAATTTCTCTTGCGGGGCTTCTTACGGTAGTTTAGGTAAAAGCTTAACCGCTAAGGAATATTATAAAGTCGGTCGTGATACCTATTATTACAATGGAGCAGTTGCTTATGGACAAGGACCTATAAAAACAAGCCTTGAATATCTCAAAACTTCAAGATATAAAAACACCGTTGATACTGTAAGCTTAGCTACTGAATATAAGATCATGCCTGGTTTATTACCATATGCTGAAATTTCTCATTTCCAAGCTAAAGGTAAGCCTGTATATTACCCTGAAGCACCTAGTAAGACAACACGAGGTACTGTTGGTCTTATAGGTACAAAACTTAAGTTTTAATTGTTTATAAATTGGTATTGTTTTATAGCTTAGCATTATTGTAAGAGTTAACAAAATTGCTAACAAACTCGTTATGCTCTTCAATGAGAATAAAAGAATTCCATCACTATTATATCAAGGCTTAGAGCAATTTTATGCCTTGATTATTCAACTTTTTTAATCGAACTTATCAATAAATTTTTATTATAGTTCGTCGTTGCAATAGCCTTGTTTACTCTTCTTTAAACCTCTGAACCATTCTATTAGCCTGCAGCTTTCTAATTCTTGTCAAATTATGCTTAGCTTTGTACTTCATTTACTTTTAAAACAGCATATTTCAGAAAGCTACAGCCAAGATGAATCTAAAGTTGAGCCTACACCAACGTACATTTTACGTGAGTACCGGCGAATCCTGAAAAATTCGCTTGTATCAAGTTTGATTAAATAAAATTATATATTTTACTTTTTTTATTGTTCCAAATTTGGGAGAAAAACCCCGCACTTGCAGTGCAGGGTTTTAACATATAGGATGTGGAGATGCAGTATTACAAGAAGACAAGCCACACAGTTTACGACTGTACTTATATATAGTATGGGTACCAAATATCGATATAATATATTGTTGGCGATATTGGTAGAAGAGTCAAAGACTTAACCCAGGAGATATGTAAGGATAATGGAGTAACATATTAAGAGGGAAGGTAGCTTCAAATCATGTACATATCTATTATCGGTGCAATCTTATCAAAGCATTAGCAAGGTAGTACAGTATCTAAAAGGGAAAAGTTCAAGGAAGATTCAGCAAAAATTTCCAGAATTAAGGAAACAGTATTGGGGTAAACACCTATGGGCTATTGGATATTTTGTAAGAACGGCAGGGGTAATGTTACCATACGCATCAAGTTAAGCCATAATTGTTAATAATTTTAGTGTATTTAAGGAAGATAATCTGGTTTTACGATATTTATCTTTCAAAGAAAATTTTCCCCAATCTATAATTAATTTCTTAAGGAACTGCTTTAAATCAT
>JAPYLE010000125.1 GCA_027293795.1 Rickettsia endosymbiont of Ixodes persulcatus | reverse complement strand
GGTATCCACATCCTATAGCTAGACCATAGGAAATAGGTACAGTTAAATAAACTTTAGTACTTTTTATACAGCCATACTGATATATTTGAATTGACCCGTAACTTTTCTTATTTAGTTCTTAATCTTAAACCAATAATGTTCTATAGGATTTAAGTCCGGGATATATGTAGGTAAGAATAAAATTCTGTACCCAACCGACTCGATTAATTTGAGAGAAAAGTCATGAAAAGGGGACCAAATGAACAAATTATCGAGAGTTTTGCAAAACAATTAGACATATTTATAAACGAATTTGCAAAAGAAGAGATAACAAAGGCTTAAATAATTTTTTTGATAAAGTAATTAATAATCTCAAAAATGAAAGATTAACTATATTTGATATATATCAAGGTAAAGCAGTAATTACTAAACCTATATATTCCAATTATATCGAATCTTCCGAACCTAAATATAACGAACATTGGCAAAAATTTTATAGTTTTAATCGTAATCTTATGATAGAAAGTACATTAGTATTTATTGCCAAGAATCTAAAAAGAGCTTCTTTAAAATATAAATTATATTATAGCTTTGCTAAATTAGCCAAGCAATTAGATTTAAATGCAGTAAGTGATCATTTTATGAAAAAATAGATAATTATATAACATTTAACAATTTATGAAAAATTACAGAACCGAAAGCGATTCTTTTGGAGAAATTCAAATAGAAGAAGAATTTTATTGGGGGGCTCAAACTCAAAGATCTTTAGAAAATTTTAAAATAGGCAGGCAAAAAATGCCTGAAATTTTAATTCGTGCTCTTGCTATTTTAAAAAAATGTGCAGCACAGGTTAATCATGAGTTTGGTGATTTAGAAGCTAAAATAGCTACAAGTATCGATAAAGCCACGACTAGAATTTTAAGCGGTGAATTTAATGATAATTTTCCTTTAGTAGTTTGGCAAACAGGTTCAGGTACACAAACAAACATGAATATGAACGAGGTTATTGCCTCTATTGCCAACGAAGAATTAACAGGCAAAAAAGGCGGCAAATCTCCGGTACATCCTAACGATCATGTTAATAAAGGACAATCATCCAACGACTCTTTTCCCACCGGTATGCATATAGCAACCGTACTTGCAACTAAGCAGCAACTGATACCGGCTTTGAATAATTTACTTACCTCTTTGCAAGACAAGTCAAAAGATTGGGATAAAATTATAAAAATAGGACGTACCCACTTGCAGGACGCGACTCCTTTAACTCTTAAACAAGAATTCTCCGGATATATTACACAAATAGAGTATGCTTTAGAACGCATAGAAGATGCATTAAAAAAAGTTTATCTACTTGCTCAAGGAGGAACGGCAGTCGGTACAGGTATTAACTCAAGGATAGGATTCGATATAAAATTTGCTGAGAAAGTAGCAGAGTTTACCAAACAACCTTTTAAGATAGCTCCTAATAAATTTGAAAGCCTAGCTGCCCACGACGCACTAGTAGAATTTTCGGGAACTCTTAATACTATAGCAGTTAGCTTAATGAAAATAGCAAATGATATAAGGCTGCTTGGTTCCGGTCCAAGATGTGGTCTTGGTGAGCTGCATTTACCTAAGAATGAGCCGGGTTCTTCAATCATGCCAGGTAAAGTAAACCCTACGCAAGTCGAAGCTTTAACAATGGTGTGCAGTCAGGTGATGGGGAATCATGTTACGGTTACTATTGCCGGCTCAAACGGGCATCTTGAACTTAACGTATTTAAACCCGTAATAATATATAATATCCTACAATCTATTGAGCTACTATCCGATAGCGTAAATAGCTTTGTTACTCACTGTATTAAAGGTTTAGAACCTAACATAGCACGTATTAATGATTTACGTGATCAATCTCTAATGTTTGTTACAGCTCTTAATCCGCATATCGGCTATGATAATGCAGCAAAAATAGCTAAAGAAGCACATAAACACGGAATAACTTTAAAAGAAGCTGCTAAAAAACTCAATTTTTTATCGGAAGAGGAATTTGACAAAATAGTAGTTCCTGAAAAAATGGTTGGGCAATACTAAATTCTCTTTACATTATATTATAAATAGACTAGTATTAAACTAGTCCATTTTGTGTATACTCCTGTGAAATGAAGAGTTGGGACACGAAATTCAACTTGGAAAAGAGCAAGGAGTCTGTAATGTAAGCTGAAGAGTGCAGCGTATCTAAATACTTGAGCATCTGAGGACTTACAAAGACAACATAGCCAATTTTTCAAGTTCAACGAGTATATTATCTATATGAAACAACATCTACCTAACCAAATCAATTTATTTGAAGCAAAAACCCATTTCTCAAACCTTATACAACGTGTACAAGATGGCGAACAAATTACTATCTGTAAGCATAATACGCCGGTTGCCAAGCTGATACCTATAACAGAAAGACCTAAAATAGAAAATATTGTGGAAAAATTTGCTGAATTTAGTAAAGGTAAGACATTAGCTCCTTATACTATTAAAGAGCTTAGAGATGAGGATAGAAGATGAATAAACCTTCTTTTATATTAGACTGCTCTATAGCTATAACATGGTGTTTTGAAGATGAAAATAACGAATATTCAAAATTTGTATTAAATTATTGTATGAAGCATGGAGCTACAGTACCATATCTTTGGAAACTTGAAATAACTAATATACTATTAGTATCAGAAAAACGTAGTAGATTATATATAGCTGACACCGTTAAATTTATAGATTTATATAATTCTCTACCTCTTAACATATCAAATTTTAATTTTTCCATACATGAAATTACACAAGCTGCAAGAAGCAACAATCTTACTACATATGATACAACTTATTTATTAACTGCCATTCATGAAGGACTTCCTATAGCTACTAACGATAAAGCATTAATCAAAGCATGTCATAATAACGGCGTTCCGCTATTAAAAGAAAATAATCCGCATTTTTCATAAAAGACTATGGAAATTTTAAAATCTTTTATTATACTTAAACATAAATTATATAAATAAAAAATTATCATGGTTTTAAATATAAAAGCTCCTGAAAATATAGTATTAAAGCCGACTATTACGGTTTTCGGCGTTGGAGGTGCAGGTAGTAATGCGGTAAATAATATGATTAGTGCTAATCTGCAAGGTGCTAATTTTGTAGTAGCTAATACCGATGCACAATCGCTTGAGCATTCTTTATGCACCAACAAAATACAACTTGGTGTTTCTACGACTAGAGGTCTTGGGGCAGGAGCTTCTCCTGAGGTCGGAGCACTCGCTGCACAAGAATCAGAAAACGAAATCCATAGTTACCTAGAAAATAGCAATATGGTATTTATTACAGCAGGTATGGGAGGCGGTACAGGTACCGGTTCTGCACCGGTCATTGCACGCATTGCTAAAGAACTAGGCATCCTTACGGTCGGAGTAGTAACTAAACCTTTCCACTTTGAAGGCGGTCATCGTATGAAAACTGCCGATAAAGGGCTTATTGAATTACAGCAATTTGTTGATACTTTAATTGTAATACCGAACCAAAATCTATTTCGTATTGCCAACGAACAAACGACATTTGCCGATGCGTTTAAAATGGCAGATGACGTATTACATGCAGGCGTTAGAGGCGTAACGGATTTAATGATTATGCCCGGACTTATTAATCTTGATTTTGCTGATATTAAAGCAGTAATGAGTGAAATGGGTAAAGCAATGATGGGTACCGGTGAAGCTAGCGGCGAAGATAGGGCAATTAAAGCAGCAGAATCTGCAATTTCAAATCCTTTACTGGATCATAGCTCAATGTGCGGTGCAAGAGGGGTATTAATTAATATTACCGGCGGTTCCGATATGACCTTATTTGAAGTTGACAATGCCGCTAATAGAATTAGAGAAGAAGTCAACAATCCTGATGCTAATATTATTTTCGGTTCAACATTTAACCCGGAACTAAAAGGGATTATCAGAGTATCGGTAGTTGCTACCGGCATTGATGCCGATAAAGTACCGACATATAAAACCGCAATAGCTGAAACTACCAATGCAGTTCCTGAAGAAGCCTA
>JAPYLE010000124.1 GCA_027293795.1 Rickettsia endosymbiont of Ixodes persulcatus | reverse complement strand
TTACTGACCAAATGATCAAGGATTATATTGATAAACATGAGTCGAGAGATGATAAATTTGGAAACTTTCAAGTTGAAAACTAGCTATAGCTAAGGCATTGATGCCGTAATCTTAAGCCCTGCATTTGCAATGCAGGGTGGTTAACTTTCTGCTAAATTTGACAGTGAAAACGGCTATTTATTTTTATTGTTAGAACATCAAAGTAAACCTAATTATTATATGGCTTTTCGCTTGTTTAAGTATATGTTAAATATTGCGGAATATCATATGAAAGTACTAAAAAATAAAAAATTTCCTTTCATATATTCTTTAATGTTTTATAATGTCATACAAAAATATAATGTTCCTTTAAATTTATGGGAATTATTTGAAAATAGTGAATTAGTAAAAGCTACTTGAATTAATGATTATCAGCTGATTAATGTTCATGAAATTCCTGATGAGAAATTAAAAGAAAATGCTTGGTCCGGAATTTTACAATTTTTTATGAAGCATATTCATAAACGAGATTTGATAAAAAAAATAGCAAAAAATAGCCGATCTTTTACCTGCATTTGCTGAAATTAATATAGGGAGAGTTAATTTTATTCTACACTTTGACCAAAACTAGTAAAAATGATATAATAGGAGTAGAAAAAATACTTAAGTCACAATTAAATACTGAAACAGGAGAAGAAATTATAGGAAGTATAGCACATTACTGGGAAAATAAGGTATCGAAAAAGGTATACATATCGGTGAAATGAAATTAAAAGAAGAAAAAATTATTATAGCCAAAAATTTAATCAAAGTCAGTTGAAAAACTTAAATAAATTACTCATACATGTATTTATTATCATTTATATTAGAAGGAGTAACTACATTATTCCGTCAATTATGGTTATCCGTTAGCTCTATAGAGTTTTATAAAGACGTATATAGAAACTATCAGGGATACGGAATAAGATATCTATTTACCGTATCTTTTATTCCATCAATAATTTATTGTATTTTTATATTAAATTACATAATAACTTTAAAAGATTATTTTAACGGAATACAATCATCAAAAGTTACAGATAATATTGAATATATTATCAATCAATTACCGGAAATTAAATATAATAATTCAAAAATTTCAGTTGAAGAAGTAGAGCCTATATATTTTTATAGTAAAAATAACAATAAAATAGTCGTCATTGATACAAAAAATCAAGTTTCTAACAAAGAAAAAAGCAGAATACCGTTTGTACTTGAAGAGAATAAGCTTAGGATAAATTTAATTGTGGCCAATACTAAGAAAAATTTTCCAAGTACTGTTAACTATTCTAAGATATTCAAACAAAATGAAGTAATTTTAACTCCTGAAATAATAAAAAAATATTTTGCCGATAATTTATTATATGCACCAAATTTATTTATTTATTTTGGTATGCCGGCTATTATATTATTTTGGTTTGTAACATTTTTATTAGAAAGAAGTATTATAGTTTTGTTAGTTTATAGCTTAGCTAATTTACTTACTACTAAAACTTCAATACAGACTTCTATAAGGTTAGTAATGTTTTCAAGCGGAGTCCCGATAATATTACAACCGGTTATTGTTATATTAATACCGGAATTAAGCATATTATTACAGCTACTACAAATGTTTACAACTTGTTTATTATTTATCACTATTTGGCAAATTAACAAGGGTCTGTCGAGTTATATATAAGAAAAATCGGTTATCGTATGATGTGGGATTTTCAATCCTCAATTTACTAAAAAAACAGCCTATTATTAAAAAATTACTAAAAAGTAAAAGTTTTTATTGTTAAAAAATATTGAAGTAAAGAGAAATCTAAATTTCTTTTAACAAATTTTCGCTGCAGTAGGTCTTATAAAAGATACAAAAATAATCAAAGGAGAATTTACTTATACTGCCGGCGATATACAAGGAATATTAAAGGATAACGGTCAATTTATTAATAATCCTGAAGAAATTAGAAAATTTATTGATAAAAATAGAGATCTTCAAATTGCGGATATTGACGGTATCGGTATTGGTAATTTAAATCATCAAGGTGAAATACAAATTAATCTCTTAGGGTTTAATTCCCCGAAGCTTTGCTTCGTGATATGATGTATGGATGGAAGAGAGTAGGTACATACATAAGAGCCATAATGTTACAGTACTTATTTATCATTTAGTAACGCCTGCAAGATATCGTAG
>JAPYLE010000123.1 GCA_027293795.1 Rickettsia endosymbiont of Ixodes persulcatus | reverse complement strand
GTACAGAATTTTATTCTTACCTACATATAGCCCGGACTTAAATCCTATAGAACATTATTGGTTTAAGATTAAGAACGAAATAAGAAAAGTTACGGGGCAATTCAAAGATATCAGTATGGCTGTAGAACACGTACTAAAGTTTATTTAACTGCACCTATTTCCTATGGTCTAGCTATAATGCAATAATATCTATTTCACCGACATAATAACGTTTTCTATGATGAAGGATTTAGGTAAAATAAATTTAAAGATGGGCATTGTTGCATGGATCTATGTCATTCCCGCTTCCGCGGGAATGACATTGAGTGCAACTTTGAAAGAACAGAAATTACTCTTTAGGCAATAATATCTGTACAAATTCCGTTTTAGATAGATCAGCTGCTATATCCACTATAACGTCATGTTCCGTAACTTTAGACACATAGCCTACTAAAATACCTGCAGGATAAATATTACCGTGTCCGGAGGTTACTATCTCCTCGTCTTTCTGTACTAAATGATTGTTAGGCAAGTATAAAATTTTACTATTATTATTATTACCTGCTAAAATACCTTGTTCTCTTGAAGAATTAGCTTTAATAGGTATTCTAGAATTAACATCACTAATTAACATCACTTTAGCATAATTATTACTCACTTCTATTACTTTTCCTACTAATTTTCCTGAATTAACAACAATTTGATCAGGTTCAATGCCTTGCTTTTTACCTGCAGAAATCAAAGCAGTTCTAGAAAAAGGATTAAAGGAAACACTCAGTAATTTAGTAGTAACATATTCAAATTCTTCTTCCTCGGCAATCGTTAATAAATCTTTTAATGCAATGTTTTCGGCTCTTACCGATTCTACTTCACTTTGCAAATGTTGTAATCTTGCTATCTCAAGTTTAAGCTCTACATTTTTTCGTTCTAAATCTTGAAAATAAACAAATTTTTGTGTTATTGAATTTATATATTCAAATATATCTTCATAAACTGCTAAACCGGTTGATAATATACTACCGGTTACCTCAAGAGATATACTAGATATTTTTTTAGGCGTAGTAAAAAATAAATATATAGACAATCCAAGCCCAAATATAACAAAAAAACGCTTAAGAGTATTTGATATTATTCTTATTAATTCTAACGAATTTGAAGAATTTTTTACTCTATTTGCAAGTATTGGCATTTTTAATCCTGTTTAAACAGTACATGTTTTAGCTTTGTAAAATCTTCAAGTACTTTTCCTGTTCCAAGTGCCACACAAGAGAGGGCATCATCTGCAACTATCACCGGCAATTTAGTGGCTTCACTAAGAACAAAATCAAGGTTTCGTAATAATGAACCGCCGCCTGTTAAAACAATTCCCTTATCGACTATATCTGAAGATAACTCAGGAGGCGTTGCCTCTAGTGCTACTTTTACCGCTTCAACAATTTGACTTACCGGTTCAATTAGACTATCAGCAATTTGTCTTTCATTCAATATCATTTCTTTAGGAATACCGTAAATTAAATCACGTCCTTTAAGTTCCATCTTTCTCGACTCAGCATTTTCATCTACATAAGCCGTACCTATTTCTTGCTTTATCTTTTCGGCAGTAGCCTCACCTATCAATAGGTTATAGTGCCTTCTTATATATGAGATAATAGCTTCATCCATCTTATCACCGCCGACTCTTACCGACCTTGCATATACTATGCCTCCTAGTGACAAAACTGCAACTTCCGTAGTACCACCGCCGATATCCACAATCATCGAACCGGTCGCTTCCGTTACAGGTAGCCCTGCTCCGATCGCCGCCGCCATAGGCTCTTCAATTAAATAGACATCCCGACCACCTGCACTTTCTGCTGCTTCTTGGATAGCACGACGCTCAACCGGCGTAGAACCGGAAGGTACACAAATAACAATTGTCGGACCAAAAAAAGAGCGACGATTATGCACCATTCTAATAAAATACTTTATCATTTCTTCTGCACCCTTAAAATCGGCAATAACACCGTCTTTTAAAGGTCTTTTTGCTTCAATATCCGTAGGAGTACGCCCAAGCATCATTTTTGCTTCATGACCATAAGCATAAGGCACAAAAGCACCATCTTTTTTTATTACAGCAATAACAGAAGGTTCCCTTAGAACAATTCCACGACTTTTTTGATAGACAATAGTATTTGCCGTACCAAGGTCTATGGCTATACCAGAAGAAAACCCTTCCAAAAATTTCATTATCATTTTATTTTTTCTCTCTAAATTCTAAAAACACTTCTACAGTAAACAAAAATTTAATATATACTCGTTTAATAAAGAGCAAGGAGCCTCGGAATTTTTGACCGCAGCGTAGGATACTAAGTGAGGATCAAAAATGAGAAGCGGCGATGCCAATTTTTCAAATTAAACGAGTATATATTAAATTTCTTTATAATGTAAAATAATAAAGTGACTAATAAAAAATATTAGCATACTAGGTAATAAAATAGCAGCAATTAAAGACCAATTATTATAAGTAAGTATTTTTAATAATATTTCTGATAACGAATATGCTATAAAACCTGAAAATAAACCTAATATTAGTATTTTTTCTTGGGAATTATCACGCTGTTTAAGACTAATAAAACAACTTGCTAAAATTACGGTTGCCATCATCATTATAGGCTGAAATAATTGCTTGTAATAATAAATTTGATAATTAATAGCCGGTAAACCTGAATTTAATAATTCATTAATTAATTTAGGTAATGCCCAAATAGAAACCATTTCAGGACGAATAAATTTATTTACTAAACTATTAATTGATAAATTTGTCTTTATAGTTAAATTGTTGTAAGCCTTAGTTTCCTCTTTTGTGCAAACCTTAACTCTATTTAAATGTAACATTTTATTTTCAATAATACCGTATAATGCATCAATTCTCTTTAAAAAAGAATTATTACTATCAACAAATAAAATTGTAATATTATTTAATTTTTTCTCGGCAACATTAATAAATTGTGTTTGAATAATTTGATTTGTATCATTTAAAGATTCAAAAAATAATAAACCTGATTTAGATATTATACCCTCACTCAAGGCTTTTTTAGTCAGTTTTGCTTCTAATAACTCATATTTTTGTAAACCTATAGTACCGATAGGATTCAATATGGTCGTAAAAACTATACCTAAAATTAAAGTTACGATACATGGAATAACAAGCACTTGCCAAACATGAACACCGCTAGATAATATAGCCGTTAATTCATTATTTTTTGTTAGAAATCTAACAAAAAATAACATAGCGGTAAAACTAATTAACGAAGATACTTGACCTAGTAAATAAGGAATCTTATATAAGATAAGTCTCCAAAAAAAACTAAAAGGAACATAAATATTTTTGAATTTTTGCAAAAGATCAAAAATATTTGAGATAATTAACAGCCCGATTAAAAGAAATAATATAATAAAGAAACACTTAGAATATAATTTAGTAAGATACCAAGAAAGTGTTTTTAGATTAATCATTACAAATTCAGGTCTAATGCGAATTTAAATAAGAATTTGTGTGGTGGGGCTGGTAGGACTTGAACCTACGACCACACCGTTATGAGCGGCGTGCTCTAACCAACTGAGCTACAGCCCCTTTTCACTTGAAATTTATATAATTATTATGCAGTTAAGTCTAGTAAAATTTTTATATTTTTGATATATCGCCTAAAAAAGAGGGCAATGTAGATCAAGAAACCTACTCTATGTTATTCCCGCAAAGGCTTGCTTATATGGATCGATTTTCTGACCATACACATCAAGTTAAGAAAAGCAAGTAGGTTATACTGGTATTACGGTAGTAAATTATGAATTAAAAAGAAGCTAATATATGGTATAAATTTTTGCAAGATTAACAACTAAATTGTGAGAATTTGTACTATGGGGG
>JAPYLE010000122.1 GCA_027293795.1 Rickettsia endosymbiont of Ixodes persulcatus | reverse complement strand
GTCAAACTATATTTGCTAAAATGTCTTATCGTAATGGAGCGTTGGAAAAAATTTTAAAAAAAGAATTGGAAGAAATTAGGATATCCATAAAAGATGATGTTATAAGTGAAATAAGTAAATTAGAAAGAAATATTACTGATTTAAAAAATATAATTATTCCAACTTTGGAAGAATTAGCTCTCAGCCTGAGCAAAGGAAATGAAGACCTTAAAGAAAAAATTGACTATTTAAAAGAGCGTAAATTTACTTTTATGGAAGAAAACCCTTTTTTAGATCGTTGCATTAAGAAATTAAAAACACATCCGTTAATACAAGAAGATATGAATACTCAGGATTTGTATATATCACAGGAGGGTTATTACAATTTACTATCAGATAGATTTCCGCTATTAGCTAAAGTTATTTCTTTTGTGCAAAGCTCAGAAAAAAGAATTTTATTAATTTTAGGCGAATCCGGTGCAGGTAAATCTAGATTTGCCGTACATTTGACTCAATTCTTATTAGGAACTCGGATTTTATCTCAAAATATTCGTATACTACCTCTCTATATTCCATTAGTCAGAAGTGAGTTAAAAAAATCGGAAGCCCCCATACTTGAAGCGCTATTAAATTACCACTACAGTTTCAATAAGCAAGAAATTGAGTTTTTGCTTTATAGTAGGCAGTTCCTTATCTGTTTAATCTTGGATGATATTGATCAACTGGAAGCTAATTTCATAAGGGATTTTTACAAAAACCTTCCAGATAGTTATTATATTTTTACGGCGAGTTTAAGTAAGTTTAAATCAGCGCAGGCTTGTGAAGCCCTATTTTTTCCTGAGAGATCCCATGCAACACAAATATTCAAATTTTTACAAGAAAAAACAATAAAGTTAGCTCCCTTTAATAAAAAAGCCAAAAATGAATATATCAGTAAGTTTTTAAACAAGGAAGGGGTGTTGAAGTTAAGTCAGGAACAGGCTGAGGCGATTTATCAGCGAATGAAGGGAATCCCCTATTTAAATGAGAGTATCAGTCAACCTCTTTTACTGATGATGACTACGGAAGTTTTCCCTTGCCTCGAAATGTATTATAGGGAAAGTGTGCCGCAGTTTGAGGGGGTTCAGAAAACTTTATTTCACATGTATACGCACCTTATTTACACGCGTACGGCTAATGAAATTAAAGAGAAAAAGGGAATAATAGATGTGAATGGTATCAGTATTTATAACTGTATTTTAAATTATAGTATAAACTTAGCTCAGCTCATGCAAGAGAAAAATGTTATTGAAATCACCGAAGATACACTCGAATTTAAAAAATTTTTTACAAAAAAATATTCCGCGGGTTTATTTAAGGATGGATATGATTTTAAGGCATTCAAATATGGCTATCAAGGTTGTGCGTTTATACATTCGTGTGGAACACCAGACAATATGCGCTATAGATTTACTCATGATAAATTTTATAATTATTTTCGCACTTTGCCAAATGATAACAATAAACAGCAGAGGAGCAACATTCAAGTGTTTATGGATAAGTCTAAATCTTTTTCGTTAATCCAAAGTAAAAAACATCTAGCCTCCTTAACGACTATAAGTTCGCGAATTAAGAAAGAGACTCTAGACGAAGATTTATCTCTATCACAAAAGTCAACTATTTCTTCTATTCAACAAGTCCGAAGAAATTTTTTTTCTAGCACGGCGGGCACTTCGGACACTTCGGACACTTCGGACACTTCACTTACAAGTGTACTTATTCATGAGCATTCAAGGGGCAATTATGAACCTTCGACGATTGAGCCTTCGATGGGTGAACCTTCAACGAGCTTCAATTAAAGAGAAATTCAATAGCATTAATAAAGTTTCTATTGTTTTTTGCTATGACACCTACACAGCCTTTTTGTCCTAGTGGTATTTTTTATTTTTTTAAATGGTTCTACTGTCAAATTGTGTCGTTGGTAAGCCACCCCCTGTTTCTTTAGCGCAGTCATTACTGGCAATTGTCAACACACCTTAAGTAATAACTATTATTTTTTCAAATAAATATTTAAATTGTTTAGATTCTACTAAGTAATAAGCGTCAATAAATGCCGCATTAATTGCTGAAATAAAATTAAAGAAGTTTAAATTTTTTGTAATGCTGTGTTACACTGATCAAACTTATATTCAAGTTGTTTATAAGTTACTTCAAGTGTTCTTTCCTACTTGACAAGAATTAGTTAAGGGGTAGAATGCGCAGTCCTTGGGTTTTGAGCCTGAGGCGAGAAAATCAGGTAAGATGAGAGTCTTATTTATTAAGTTAAAGAGTTCATTAAAAACAGAAGAGAAGTCAGCAAAGTGGGTGGGCGCTTGGCAATTCGTTATTTTGAGGGCTGTTCGGTAACTGGCCGTTCTAAGAGATAACAAACCGAGCGCTGGCAGTGAGAGAAATCAAGATTTGAGTGAGCGGGATTAAACAAACAAGTGAAGAGTTTGATCCTGGCTCAGATTGAAAGCTGGCGGTATGCCGAACACATGCAAGTCGAACGGCAG
>JAPYLE010000121.1 GCA_027293795.1 Rickettsia endosymbiont of Ixodes persulcatus | reverse complement strand
AAATCCTATAGAACATTATTGGTTTAAGATTAAGAACGAAATAAGAAAAGTTACGGGGCAATTCAAAGATATCAGTATGGCTGTAGAACACGTACTAAAGTTTATTTAACTGTACCTATTTCCTATGGTCTAGCTATACTATAGCTACATCACACTTCTATTATATTTAACGCATTCATTACATTATTTCTACCGGAATATACATAATAAAGAGGAGCTGATAAAGTACAGTACTAATGAGTAATATTTAAAGCTAAAATCATATGATAAGGATTTATAACAATTAAAAAGCTTGCCTCCAAAAGAGCTAGAAGAAAAGAGAATTAGTTACAAGAATGAATATATAGAAGTTACTAAAGCACGTGCTGTAAGTACAATAATTAATTGTTCAATTTGGATTATAGTTAGCCTTGTATTTTTTTTACATTGGAAGATATATAAAAATACGTAAAACAATAATAATTAATCCAGTTGTAATATCTGTGCAGATTTTATAGAACTTTCTAGATGAGAGGATAGGAGAACAATACCGCCACTATTTGCTTTCATGACAATTAAATTATTTAGCAAATCTCTATTTTCTTTGCTTAAGTTAGTTTCAACTTCATCAAGTAACCATAAATCCGATTGGCAAGCAATAAGCCTTGCTACGGCTACGACTTTCTGCATCCCACTAGATAAACTATAGCATTTTTCATCTAATAAATCGTGTAATTTGAAATAATGAATAGCGGCATATAGGGTTTCAGCGGAATTATAAATTTCTGACCAAAATTTTAGATTCTCAAAAACAGTCATTTCAAGCTTTAGACCTAAATTATGACCTACATAAGTACAATAAGGTTTAGCGACAGCATATTTCGTAAAGCTTGATACAAGCGAATTTTGCAGGATTCGCCTTTGCTCACGTATTTTTATACGCTGCGCAGGCTCATCTTTAAATTCATCTTGTCTAAAGCTTTCTGAAATATGCTGTGTATTGTTAATATTACAGTTTTTATAGTAGATATTACCGCTACTCGGTTGCATAATTCCTGCTATCATCCGTAGCATCGAACTTTTACCGCAACCATTAGCTCCTTTTATATACGTAATAGAAGAAGGAAGAAAAGTAAGGCTTAGATCAAATAAATTTCTTTGTTCTATGTTAAATTGTAATTGATGAAGTGATAGCATGCTTTTATTACTATATCATTCCCGCGTAGGCGGGAATGACATTAAGTGCGTTTCTTGATCCATGCAACAAGACCCAGCCGTTGTTGGAATGACAAAAGAATGCAGAAATAACATTAAAACCTAACTAACAAACTTTCTAGCGATAGACGGAATATATTTAGAATAGAATTCGGCATTAGACCAAAGTAAATAATCAATAATATTAAAGGAGCTATGGAGATTATTTCGTATTTATATAAATCTCTGAAATGCATAATTTCTTTATTGGTAATTTCGCCCAGCATAACCTCTTTATATAATTTCAGCATGTAAACCGCCCCAAGGATTATGCCGAGAGCAGCTACAAAAGTTGTTGCTACATTCACCTTATAAATTCCAAGCAAACTTAAAAATTCTCCGATAAATCCGCTAGTACCAGGTAGCCCGACAGAGCCAAGCATTGCAATCATAAAAAATGTAGCAAGCACAGGCATTTTATTTGCTACACCACCGTATTTAGCTATTTCTTTAGTGTGTAGCCTTTCATATAAAGTACCGACTATTAAGAATAGACATGAAGCAATCATGCCGTGGCTAAGCATCTGAAATATTGCTCCACTAATTCCAGCTTCAGTAAAACTAAAAATGCCTATCGTAACATATCCCATATGTGAAATTGATGAATAGGCTATCATCTTCTTCATATCTTTTTGAACAAGGGCTACGAGTGATGCGTATATTATAGCAATTACACTAGGGCAAATTACGTAAATTGCAAATTCTTGTGAAGCAGTCGGTAGTAATGGAAGTAGTACTCTTAAAAAACCGTAGCCGCCAAGTTTTAATAGAATACCGGCAAGAATAACCGAGCCGCTGGTTGGAGCTTGTACGTGTGTATCAGGTAGCCAAGTATGAAAAGGAATCATAGGGATTTTAACGGCAAAGGCTATAAAAATTGCCCACCATAAAACTTTTTGAGCAAATAATGGAATATTACCGGTAAGCTCAGGAATATAGGTTAAATCAAAACTATGAATTTTGCTATAAATATAAATTAATGAAAGTAGGAAAAATACTGAGCCGAAGAAAGTATATAAAAAGAATTTAAGAGCCGCATATATTCTATTTTCGTCGCCCCATACACCAATAATAATATACATCGGCACTAATATTGCTTCAAAAAACAGATAAAATAATAGTAAATTTATTGAGGTAAATGCTCCTATACAAAAAGATTCTGTTAATAAGAAACATACTAAATATTCCTTAATATATTTTTTAACGGTAAATAAGCTTCCGATTATACAAATAAGAGTAAGAAAAGAAGTGAGAACCACGAAAAATATCGATATACCGTCAACACCTACATGAAATTCAAGACCGATCTTATCAAGCCATGCATAATGTTCGACAAATTGATAAGCAGGATTTGAGGAGTCAAACTCTACTAAAATATAAATAGTTGAGATGAATGTTAAAACAGAACTAAGCACTGCAATATACATTACATATATTGGTTTATCTACCTTTTTACTTTGACTAATAAACAGCAAAATATATAGCACGCTTATTAGCGGCAGAAAAATACTGATAGATATAATAGGTAATTCTAGCATCCTTGTATATAATATCCCAATAAATAAAGAATAGTGAAAATAAAAAATAAATTAATTTGTAATAAAGATGGAAGCCGCCTTTCATCTTTATTACTCAATATGGCTTAATTCTTCTTTCAAAAGTAGTATGAAATACTACTTTTGAAAGAAAGTAAAAACAAAATAACTAATTGTTACAACAATAAACGATACTATATATAAAGCATAATTAAAAACATATCCTGTTTGTGTTTTGCCGGTAAGAACGCTAAAACAATTAACGACTCGTGAAAAACCGGTTGGTCCAAAACGATCGATTATTTTCTGATCACCAAGATAAAATAAACAGGCTAGGCAGTTAATAGGCTTCACAATTAAATAATTATATAATTCATCAAAGTAATATTTGTTATATAGGATATTACCTATTAACCTAAAAGGTGTCATTTTGCTAAAAAATGTCATACCGCGGCTTGACTGCGGTATCCAGTTTTTGATATTTTTACTGGATTCCCGCTTCCGCGGGAATGACATAATAGTACTTGACTTATATAAGTAAATCCCCGTAATAATCCCTATTATACCAACCGTCATAGGTAGTAATTTTATATATAAAGGTGGATGGCTAATTAGTAATTTATAAATATGTAAATTAAATAGGCTTTCATGGAAATAGCCGTTTGGTTTATCCATAGAGAGTAAATAATAGCCGATCATACCGCTAAAAAAGCTCCCTGCGACGAGTAATATAAGTGGATTATTCATTGTTTTAGCTGGTTCGTGAGCATGCTCAAAAACATCTTTTTCTAGCTTAGTTTTGCTATGAAATACCAACATAATAATCTTCATTGAATAAACAGCAGTAAGTATTGCTGCCGCTATTCCAAAAATAAACATAAACGATCCGCTACTATAAGCCGCTTCTAAAATTGAGTCTTTAGAGTAAAATCCTGCAAGCGGATAAATTCCTATTAATGCAAGTGCACCGATTAAGAAGTTTCCGTAAGTGATCGGCATCTTATTCCGTAAGTCACCCATTTTAAAAATATCTTGCTCATGAACTGCATGTATTACGCTGCCGGCTGATAAAAATAATAAGGCCTTAAAAAAAGCATGAGTTACTAAGTGAAATATCCCGCTATTATAGGCAGATACTCCGCAAGCCATGAACATATAACCAAGCTGACTGCAAGTTGAGTAGGCAATAATTTTCTTAATATCGCTTTGCATAATAGCAATGCTTGATGCAAAAAGACAAGTAATTCCGCCGATAATTGTAATAAATTGTAGAACTATAGGGCTGTATTCAAACAAATACGAGCAGCGTGCCACTAAAAATACTCCTGCCGTTACCATAGTTGCTGCGTGAATAAGTGCAGATACTGGAGTTGGTCCTTCCATCGCATCAGGAAGCCATACATGTAAACCAATCTGTGCAGATTTACCCATGCAACCGATAAATAATAATAAACAAATAATATCTAGAATGGAAAACTGTAACAATATTTTTGTATTAGATAATAACTCTGTAGATGAAAATACATCTTTATAATTTGCTGAACCACAGTAAAAAATTATTGTTATTATGCCCAAGATAAAAGCAAAATCGCTGGCTCTATTTATTATAAAAGCTTTAATTGCTGCTTTATTGGCTGATTCTTTTGAATACCAAAATCCGATTAGTAAATATGAGCAAACTCCAACGCCCTCCCAGCCAAAAAATAACTGTAAGAAATTATCTGCCGATACTAGCATTAACATAAAGAAAGTGAATAAAGAAAGAAATGATAAGAAACGTACAATTCCTTTATCTTCTGCCATATAGCCAAGCGAGTAAATATGCACAACGCTTGATACCCATGTTACGGCTATAAACATTATGCTAGTGAGCTGATCTACATAAATAGCAAAGTCTACTTTGAATTGCTCTAAGACAATCCACGGGAATAATTTTATATGGATAATATTCCCCTCTAAGCCCGTATGG
The DNA here is from genome assembly GCA_027293795.1 of Rickettsia endosymbiont of Ixodes persulcatus. GTDB lineage: Bacteria > Pseudomonadota > Alphaproteobacteria > Rickettsiales > Rickettsiaceae > Rickettsia. The sequence goes on along the minus strand of JAPYLE010000121.1, from coordinate 2,147 downwards.
CAAAATATTATTAATGAGAATAAAGCAGATAAAGATAAAAAACTGGTTGCAATTACTTGAGCTAATTTTTTATCTATTACTCTTGAGAATAACCCGTTTATTATCGCAGAGGCAAGCGGTAACATGATGATCATTATAGCAAGGGTCTTATACATCTTTATCCTTTCATCTGATTAATATCAGTAATTTCAATTGAGCCTTTATTAAGGAAATATATAAATAATATTGCAAGCCCTATAGAGGTTTCGGCCGCTGCTACGGTTAAGATTATGATACTAAAAATTTGTCCCGATAATTCTTGCATATACACGGAAAATGCAACAAAATTTATATTAACTGCAAGCAGCATTAACTCAATGGACATTAATATATTGATAATATTTTTGCGATGCATAAATAATCCAAACATTCCGATAGTAAAAACTAAGCTGCTTAAGATTAAATAATGATTAAGCGAAATATATTCATTCATATTTAATAGCCTCAATTCCTTTATTGAGAAGAGGTTTTGTCATTAATACAGCATTTTCCTTATTGTGGCTTAATTGTTTTGATATATCTTGACGTTTTACTCCCTCACGCTTTCTAAGAGTTAATACAATGCAACTAATCATAGCAACAAACAAAATAAGCCCCGCCATTTGAAACGGTAGCATAAAATCAGTATAAAGTATATTACCTATTGCTTTAGTATTTGAGATATTATTTATTATGGCAAACGATATATCGGAGCTGAAATTAATATTTTTAGTACCAAGTAAAATAATTGTTACTAAATCAGCAAACATTATTAGAGCTATAAAAATACTTAAAGCCAGATTTTCTTTTAACTGTGTTATTGCCTTATTAAAATGCATATCTAGCATCATTATCACAAATAGAAATAATACCGCTACAGCTCCAACATAAATCACTATCAGCATCATAGCTAAAAATTCTGCACCAAGCAAAATCATAAGCCCTGAGCCGTTGAGAAACGCAAAAATTAACCATAATACTGAATATACAGAATTTTTGCTTAAAACAACGCAAAAGCTGCTTATAGTTATTAATGTTGCAAATAAATAAAAAAATATGGGCATGAGTTATTTTTATGTTTCTAAGTATTGCTTTGGTGTCACCCCGTGACTTGACCGGCGTTGTTGCATGGATCCAAAAATAGCAAAAATGTCATTCCCGCTTCCGCGGGAATCCGGAAAAAACGAAGAAAATTTTAAAGCTATTAGTTTTAAAAGCGAACATTGTTTATACTTATTGATTACTGGATTCCCGCTTCCGCAGGAATGACATTGATCCATGCAACAAAGACTTCAGTCGCGTAGCTCATGACGAAATATATATTACACCAACAAAGCGTTAGAAGAAAATTTCTCAATCATCGTAGTAAATAATACTTCGAGTTCTTTACGTATTTCTTCTTTATTTTCTACTTTTTGACCTTCTTTACTTAAAGTTAATTCGCCTTTTTCTACATGACCAAGTACAGCCTCAATGATTGCTTTTTTATCATGTTTGCCGTCCATATATCTAAGTGCAAACTTCTCAAAGAAATTAATGCCGATCGGCTCATGTTTTAAATTTGTTACCCACATATAAGGTGTGTGGCTTGCTTGATGTATCACCATTTTTGTTGTTTTAGGTTTATCAAGCTCAGGGTTATTAACAATGCTTCTGAAAGCTTAAAATTCTTTTTAAACGGTAATAAAGACTCTAACTTAACAACTAGCTCACCTTATATGAAAGCTATTTTATACACTTTCAGCGAGAATCTAAATAATCCGTTAAGCTTTGAGAAAATAACTGCAGAAGCCAATAAAAAGCTACATAATACTAAATTAAACGAAATCAAAGCTGAGCTTTTAAATAATGCAATGAAGCTAGTATTGCAAGGTTATATTAGTATTACAAATCAGAAACATCGAAATAACCCTGAGCTTGATAAACCTAAAACAACAAAAATGGTGATACATCAAGCAAGCCACACACCTTATATGTGGGTAACAAATTTAAGCCCTGAGCCGTTGAGAAACGCAAAAATTAACCATAATACTGAATATACAGAATTTTTGCTTAAAACAACGCAAAAGCTGCTTATAGTTATTAATGTTGCAAATAAATAAAAAAATATGGGCATGAGTTATTTTTAT